>JAYSXU010000426.1:0-4308 GCA_043716965.1 Fimbriiglobus sp. | reverse complement strand
CGACGGCTCCGCCGTTGGCACTGGCTTCGTCGAGTTGCTTCTTGTTCATCGGCGCGTCGGAACAGCCGAAGTCGGCGAGTTTCTTGGTCATCTGACTGATACCAGCGCCAGAGCCTTTGCCTTGGTAGTTGATCGTGGCTTTGCCGTTGCTCTTCTCGCTGTATTCATTACTCCAAACTTTCATGATCGGCTCGACGAACGTAGCACCTTCGCCGTTCAACGTGAACTCAGTATCCGTCTCGATGGCGTTCGGGTCGTTGGTCCGCGTCGCACCACAACCGATGGCAACAAGCCCGACAAATGCGACTAATACGAGACTGACCGTCACGCGAACACGAACCATTTGCTAACTCCAGTTCAAACCCGTGCGTTTCAACCCTGCGTGGGAATGGTATGAATCGCACACTTGGCAACAATGAAGATCACGAGAAGGATTCGTGAAGGAATCGGCGTCTCAAGCAGTCGGGATCTTCCCGGCGAACCAGCGACGTTAGTCGCCTGGGTGGTCTACTACAGGCTGTTGGCAGGTTATTCCCCAACGCTTTGCCACTCGTCACAGGTAGGTTGTTACCCAGGCGACTGACGACGCCGGTTCGCCAGGAATGGGTAAAGTCTAAACCGTGCTAGAGTAAATCCCAGTCCTTGGGAAACGAATCAGCTAATACCGCGTCACCCTGTTATCCTTTCACGGTATCGCCCATGCCGACCCTTCAAGCCCTCGAACCGGGGACCAAACTCCAAGGCGGGCGGTACAAAATTGTTGGGACGTTGGGCAACGGTGGCTTCAGCATTGTTTACCACGCCACCCACCGAAACGGCGCGATTGTGGCCATCAAAGAACTGTTTCCGCTCAACGGGAGCCGGAAATCGTTCTTCGGCCTGTGGAAACGCAAGTCGGTCAGAAAGACCCGCGACTGGCGTTCGCTGGAGTATCAAACCCGCATCGAGTTTCAGACTGTCAAGAGTCTTCAGCACCCCAACATCGTGCGGGTGTACGAGCTGTTTGACGAAAACAACACGATCTACATCGTCATGGAGCTGATCGACGGCAAGACACTGCACGACCTGTTAAACATGTTCCCGAACGGCTTGACGGAACCGGAAGCGGTTCGGATCGGCGGTTCGATCGGGGACGCACTGGCGTACTCGCATTCCAAGGGGATTCTGCACCGCGATGTGAAGCCGAGCAACATTATGATTGCGTCTGATGGGCGTGTCGTGCTGGTCGATTTCGGCGTTGCGAAAACGGTGCGGACCAATCAAGCACGGACCCGCATCGGCACCGAAGGGTATATGGCACCGGAGCAACTTGGTAGCCAACCGCAATCGCAAGCGGTGGACATTTACGGCTTGGCCGCCACGATTTACCACGCCTTGACGGGTCAGGTTCCACCACGTCCCGCCGATCGCCGCAAACGTGATCTTCTGGTGTCACCGCGTCTGGTGAAGCCAGACCTCAGCGCTACGGTTTCGGACTCCGTGATGTGGGGTTTGGCATTAAAGCCCGGCGACCGACCGCGAAACATGACCACGTTCACCGATGTATTGCGCGGGCTGATGACCGTACCGCCGCCGATGGTCCAGGTTGAATCGCACGGGGGTTGGTATAAATCCGCGATCGTCGTGGCGTGTCTTGCCGTGATTGCGCTGGTGTGGAACGGATGTGGGAACGAACGAAAATTGACACCGTTCACGGGGCCGACTGCCGCAACGACTCGTTAGGTTTGTTCAACCACTGCGGGGCAGGACCAGCACTTCAAACGGGATTCGGGCCACTTGGGTATTGTTCAGTCCGATGGTCAGCATTCCCGGCGTGATGCCGGAGGGGCTTTCCCACGGGACGTACACGTCGAACGACCACGGCTTGGTTTGGCCTAACCACTGGAATCGCACCAGTGATTTTTTCACACCGGCGTTGGCAACGGCCAAGTGAATGCCCAACTCTTCACCACGCGGGACGTGGCGATCCGCATACCCAGCGCCGCGCAAGTCCGTATCCGGCTGGAAAGCCCGTGACAGCGTACAGACACTCGTGAAGGCTTCCGGCGGGTGCGTGTAAACCTGAAACCGATACGTCTGCCCAGGCGAAAGCGAAGTCGGACCGAACAGACTCAGTTGGATGGTATCTCGCGGTGGCAACCAGAAGCAAAACAACTTCTTAAACCACCGTAACGTGGACCGGGTATCGAGTGGCGGCAATGGCACCACGACGGGACTCAGGGTCGTTTCTTCTTGATCCGATTGCGCCGTCCAGTTCATCACCATCGGTGGAATTTCGACGGTGGGGGCGACGTGTTTGAGTTGCGACTTGGTCGGCTTGCGGCGTTCCGCGGGGTCCGGTTGCGTCGCGTAATCGCCCGGTTTCGATTGCAAGACGATCATTCGCGCCGGTCGCAACGGCACGGTGTCGTTCGAGTCGCCACCCGCCGGGGGGACGTCCAGGCTTCGACCGGGCGTGGGAGTCTCTCGTGACGGGTCGAACACGTTCAAAGCGTTTGGCGACGTTTCGACGCCTTTCGTATCGTCGAAGTTGACGGAATCCTGTTCGTCGGCTCGGTCCTGAGCAATGCTTTCAAGCGACGCGACGAGGTCCGAAACCTCTTGCCACGGCATGGATTGATTCTGATCGGCGACATCCTCGACGACCGGCGCCGGGAGGTCGTGAACGTCACGGACCCCGTCGGGAACTGCCAGGAACAACGCGAGTTTCACTGCTGCCAAGTTCACCGGGCGGTTCGCCGGGGATTTCTGCATTAAATGTGTAACAACATCGGCGAGCGCTTCAGGAACCGCAGCAACCCGACTCCGGATCGGCACGGGTTGCTGATTTTGGTGGGCGATCATCTTGTCCACGGCGTTCCCGTCCGGAAACGGGTAGACCCCGGTGAGCATATAGTACGCGACACACCCCAAGCTGTACAAATCGCCGGCTTGCGTTCGGTTCACCGGGTTGGCGAGCGTTTCGGGGGCCGCACAATCCATCATGTTCATCGCGGTGTTGGCGGTCGAAATCGTGTCGAGCAGCGATTCGTCATCGGCGAGGTTTTCGCACAGGATCGTTCCGACACCGAGGTCCAAAATTCGTGCCCTGCGGTCGGGGCCGAGTAACAGATTCGCGGGCTTTAACAAGCCGTGAATGATATTGTGCTGATGGCAGACCCCCAACCCGTCGGCCACTTCGGCAAGAAATCGGACGGCGTGGGCGGGTGGCAACGGGCCGGTTCGACGGACGAGATTCTCGAACGTTTCGCCTTCAACGAACGGCCACGCCAAGTAGTGCGACCCGGCGGCCGTGTCGATGTCCAAAAACGGCACGACGGCGGGATGCTTGGGGAGATTGCTGAAGATCTGGACTTGTCGCTTGGCTTGAATGACGTTCCATAAACTCCGCAATGGCAACACTTTAACCGCGACCCGGTTGCGGGTTTTCTGTTCGACGGCCCGATAAACCGTGCCCATGCTCCCGCTACCGATCGGCTCTAACAGCGAGTACGGTCCCAACACCAGTTTGGCGGCATGGCCACCAATTGCGCGTTCGGCTTGGTACGGCGTTAGCAACCCGGCCTGGACTAAAAACTCGGCCAGCCCGATGGCGTCTTCGCCGACGCCTTCGGACTGAAATTCGCTTAGAATTTTTCCGGCGAGGTCCGCCGCCATCAGGCGAGCGGCGATTAACTCGCGCAAGAGCCAATCGGCAGGTACGACCGGAAGTGTGCTTGTGGAGGTTGCCATAGCCAAGAATTACGCCTAACTACATGGTGGCGAGCGCTTTTCTCATTAAGAATCAAGCGTACCGCTGGAGTTTGTGCTATCGGACTATAGATCGTATCTTCGCAGATGCCAGAAACCGGACTCATCCGGGGCAGAAATTCCCGTAGCTTTGCAAGAAGTCGAAGTTGCGCTCTTGGGTCTGGGAGTGTCCGGACTACAATGTAGTAACGGGGCAAATTATCCCAACCCCGGACCTACGCATAATCCCACTACTGGAGAGCATCCCATGAGCAGTTCTCCCAACCGCGCCTCAAATTCGACCGGCAAAAGTCGGCGAAAAGAAGTCACGTTGGACCTTGGCACCGCCCGCCAAATGTTGCCGCTCGTGCGCAGCATCGTGGTGGACATTCGGGGACATCACCAAAAGCTGAACCAGCTCAACCCCGAACAAGATCGACTCGAACGGAAGCGCCACAGCCTCAATTGGACCGAACGAAGCCGCCGGTATAGCATTCACGACGAAATTCGCCTTTCGGAGAAGAACTTGGCGAACGCCGTCTCCGAATTGGACGCTTTGGGCGTCACGCTGGTGAACCC
>JAYSXU010000425.1:0-4314 GCA_043716965.1 Fimbriiglobus sp. | reverse complement strand
TCACCGAACGAACCCGTGAGATCGGGATTCGTCGGGCACTCGGTGCGAAGCGGAAGGACATCATCACGCAGTTCCTCGTTGAAGCTGTCGTGCAAACCACGGTCGGTGGATTGTCGGGCGTGTTTCTGGGCTTGTCGATGGTCTTCGGCGCACCACCCCTGTGGCGTTGGCTCAGCGGCGGCAATTTACCCGCACTCGTCAGTTGGTGGTCGATTCTATTATCTCTGGCCGTGTCAATTCTGGTCGGCGTGATCTTCGGCCTCTACCCCGCGTGGCGTGCCGCCCGGCTCGACCCGATCGAAGCGCTGCGTCACGATTAACGGTTGCCCGTGGCGCACACGGGGACCGACCGGCTCCAAACGACGGTCGTTCCACTTTTCCGGATTTCTGCTTGACACGCTCCGAGAGCGGTTTCACAATGTGCTGATTCCGTGACTCGGCGCGATGTCCATTAATGGGATAGCCCGCGCCAGAAACGAACCAGGGATTGGACGCAAAGTCCAATCAGCAAGAACCTCGGCGGCGCGTAGCCGCTGGGGAGTGGAAACGTGATAGATTGCGACCGCGCAACCTGATTACAAGTTCGGCCACTTCGGAGGCTCCATATGCGTCTGTTCTACTGTCACTTAGGATTAATGTTCGTCTTCTTCCCGACGTCGGTGCGTGCTGACGACATCTCGCACCTGTTTCCGGACGATACCGAGTTCGCATGGAGTATTGACATCAAGGCGATCATGGCGTCCCCGGTGGGGAAAGCAGCGATCGGCAAAGACACGCCTTCAGAACTCGCGCGCAAACTCTGGCGATGGACGGGGCTCGATGCCTTTGATCGCTACCCATGGTTCTCCGACTTTCGCTTCACGCCGTTTCCGGACAAGGTGATGAACAAACTGGATCGGGTGACTTACGCAGGACCAAACCCTGCGGTATTAGGCCTTCCCCCGGGCACCTACTTCCTCGAAGGTGATGTCGATGAAAATGAAATTGCGAAGCACTGGAAAACAGCGTGCCCGGATGGGTTCAGGCAGGATAAGATCGGTGATCGGATTCTTCTCTTGCTCAGTTACCACGAGGCAAGATTTGAACGGCAGTGGTATGGGATTCGATTAAGTGACTCCTTGTACCTGATCACGACCGATTTTGACCCTCTCAGAACTAAGGGCATACTCAAGGTGGTGATGGACAAGCACGCAGGCAAGCGCAGGGCGGTATTGCAGCCAGCAATGGCCGATTGGCTCGACAAAGGGAAGCCAGATGTCTCAAACTGGGTCTGCCACTTCCCTTCCGAGGAGAAGATATTTCTATTTCCGACCCTGGCCCGTGCCACCGCAACGATTTCCCTGAAAAAAGACCTCGAGATAAGGATAGAGGGCACGTTCCAAGAAGAAGCCCAAGCGAAAGAAATGGAAGAGCTAGCTGATAAGGTGGCGGGGAAGCTAGCTGATAAGGCGGCGTGGACGCGAAAGGAATTGGAAATGAGGATCTTGACGGAAACGGGTTTTGAGACGAAGCGGGATGGGAAGTTGATGGTTCTCACCTGCAAGATCCCTATGAAGGTGCTTGCGGAAGAGTACACTAAACAGAAGTAACAACGTACCGTGGTGAGCACAACAGCCGGGTTGGAATGGCCTAACCAGGCGCTGCAGCAGACGGCGGGGGCGTAATTCAATGAGTCGGCGGGTGGCGCAACTGTCGGGCCGTGCCATTCCGTTGGCAACCTGCTTCCGTCGTCGCTATGCTGTTCTCACGCGGCGTTCGCCGTCTCTCCCTGACTCGTGGTGGATTCAACATGTCTCGCATTGTGCGTTGGGTCGTTTGTCTTGGCGTCTTCGCGGTGATCGTGGCGTGGTTCACGATCCAATCGAACGAACCGCGTGCGGCGGAACCCAAGACACGGATTGCGTGGACGACTTCCAAAGTCGTCGGGTCGCCGGAACCGCCGCCGGGCTTCAAGATCGTCAACCCGTTCCCGAACGTGCTGCTGAAGAACCCGTTGCTCATCACGAACGTGCCGGGCACCAACCGGATGGTAGTCGCGGAGCAAGCGGGCAAGATCCACACTTTCATGAACAGCCCGGATGCGAAGCCGGAACTGTTTTTCGACCCAGTCGCCGAACTCAAGAACATCAAAAAGACGCCGAACGCAACGGAGTTTGAGGCCACCTACGGTCTGGTGTTTCACCCCAAGTTCGTTGACAACCGCACCTGTTTCGTTTGCTACACGGTGAAGGGGAAGGGCAGCAACCTGCCGGACGGGTCACGGGTTTCGCGGTTCAAAGTGTCGGACACCAACCCGCCCAAGATCGACGTGGCCAGCGAAGAGATCGTGCTGACCTACCCGCAAGGCGGGCACAACGGCGGCGACTTGCATTTCGGCAACGACGGGTACTTGTACATTTCGACTGGGGATTCCGAATCGCCGAACCCGCCGGACGCGCAGAAAACCGGGCAAGACATCACGGACTTGTTATCCTCGATTTTGCGCATTGATGTGGACCGGAAAGACGCCGGCAAGAACTACGCGATCCCGAAGGACAACCCGTTCATCGGGCTGAAAATCGGCGACAAAGAAGCCCGCCCGGAAGTCTGGGCGTATGGGTTCCGCAACCCGTGGCGGATGAGCTTCGACCGCAAGACGGGTGATTTGTGGGTCGGTGACGTGGGTTGGGAATTGTGGGAGATGGTCCACAAAGTCGTGGTGGGCGGCAACTACGGTTGGAGCATCGTTGAAGGTCGTCAGCCGGTGAACGTCAGTTTCAAACCGGGACCGACGCCGATTCTTCCACCCGTGATCGAAATCCCGCACACCGCCGGGGGCAGCGTGACGGGCGGCTACATCTATCGCGGCAAGAAGTTGCCGGAGTTGTACGGGCAGTACGTCTTTGGCGACTGGCTGTCCCGGCGGCTGTGGTCCGCGAAAATCAACGGCACCGAGTTGCAAACCCTCACCGAGATCACCAAGCCGACGGTGCGCGTGGTGGCGTTCGGGGAGGATCACGACAACGAACTGTACTTCCTGGACTACGACGCCGGGACGGTTCACACCCTCGTCAAAAACGATACGGCTGCATCCGACACCGCGAAGTTTCCAAAGACGCTTTCAACGACTGGGTTGTACACAGATGTGAAGAGTCACCAAGTTGCCACCGGGATTTACCCGTTTGAAGTCACCGCGCACCAATGGCAAGACCACGCCACGGCGGCGTATTTCGTGGCGATGCCGGGTAGTAGCATGGCGACCGATTACGAAGGGAAGAAAACACCCTCGGGCGATGTCGGCTGGCGGCCGTTCCGGATCAACGTGCCGAACCAGACGGTGTTGGTGAAGACGATCTCCCTCGAAATGGAGCAAGGTAACCCGAAGTCGCGTAAGCGGCTCGAAACGCAACTGCTCCACTTCGACGGCGAGAACTTCAACGCCTACAGCTACGCCTGGCGCGACGACCAAACCGACGCCGATCTAGTACCCGCCGAGGGTGCCGAGAAGACGTTCACCGTGCAAGACCCGATGTACACCAAGGGGAAACGCGAACAAACCTGGACGTACAACAGCCGCACGCAGTGCTTGACGTGCCACAACATGTGGGCCGAAAACATGCTGGCGTTCAACCTCGAACAGTTGAACCGCACCGTGCGAACGCCGGACGGCGAGAAGAACCAACTCGAATGGCTCGGCGAAATCGGACTGCTCAACCGCGTCGGCAAGGACAACAAGCCGAAGGCCAACTTCACGACCGAGCAAGCTAAGAAAGAACCGAACTTGACCGACCCGCACGACAAGACGGCCAAGCTCGAAGACCGGGCCAAGTCGTACCTCCACGCGAACTGCGGGCACTGCCATCGGTTCGGCGGCGGCGGCGCGGTGGACTTTGAACTGCACGCCTTTAGCGACTTCAAGAGTCCGAAACTGATCGACGCCAAGCCGACGCGGGGCACGTTCGACTTGCCCGATGCCAAGTTGATTGCGTCTGGCGACCCGTGCCGCAGTGCGATCTTTTATCGCATGTCGAAGTTCGGCAACGGCCGGATGCCCCACCTCGGGTCAGAACTGCCGGACGACGCGGGCATGACCCTGATCCGCGAATGGATTCGGAAATTGCCGACAACACAACCCGGCACCACGTCGGACATCGACATTGCTAAGCTCACGGCGGCGGAGATTGAAACCCGCCTGGGCGCGGCTTCGACGGCGCTGGACGTTGCGTACAACCTCGGTTGCCCGAAGTGTGCTCCCGAAGCGCGCGACCGGGTGCTGACCATCGCAGCCAAGCTGCCGTCCGGGCACGTGCGCGATTTGTTTGAAGGCTACCTGCC
>JAYSXU010000424.1:0-4317 GCA_043716965.1 Fimbriiglobus sp. | reverse complement strand
GGCAACCGTGCCCACCGTCGAAGGTATTCCCGAAACGCCGTTTCGAGTTGCGTGGCAATTCGTTGTTCTTCCGGCTGGTCCGACAATTGCCGAATCGTGACGAGGTGACGCGAGGACCGATCGTGCAACACGGCGATGTTTTCGACTTGATTGTTTTCCAGCTCAATCAGGTCCAACAAGCACCCGCCCAACTCGACTGCCGCCCGTTTGCTTTCCACATTCTCACGCAAAACCCGCGTGACGGATTCTTGCTGCGTGAACAAAGACACCGCTGTCGCGGCACAAAGTATGATAAGACACAAGGTGACGAACACGACCGGCCCGAGGTAGCGGAGGCGGAACCCGGTCATGATTTCCCTCCACAGATTTGGCAGATCACCCTATTGTTGTAGCAGGATGGTTGGCTTGACAACGGTCATGTTGGTTCAGGGGCGGTCAATCCTTCGCAGATTTCACGATTCGTGAGGTGATTTTAGGAGACGGCGCGTGTGACCCCGTATTTCCCGGCTTGGCATGACGTGTGCAATGACCTTATCACCCTGACCATTGGGTTAGCGCCTGCGACTGGACATTAAAATGAGGGCGACTTTGGAACTCAGCGACCACGCGAACGACTCGCACAACTCGCCCGACGCCTTGTCGCCACTGGAGCGGCTCCGACACGCGATCGACCACGCCGCCCACTTGCTCCCGGCGCAAGGGCCGATTCAAGTCTTCATCCACCACAACACGCTGCACGCCTTCGAGCATTTGCCGTTTGATGACGCCGTCCAGCGCGGGGCCGCCGTGTTCGGCACCCAGCCGTACTTGTCCGAAGAGAAGTTCCGCGCCGCGCTGGGTCGCGGTCGCATCCGGGTGGAAAGCTTGCGCGAACTCGTCGAGCAAGAACTGGGTTCGCGGGCGCACGAGGTGATCGCCGGGTCAGTGACCCGGTTCCAACTCCGCATGACGATGCTTGAACACGCCCTCTGGACCGGGACGGCAGCCGAGTTGAGTTGGTGGATGGCCGAATCGGCGGCGTTGAAACAATTTACCCCGAACGCCTCCGCAGTCACCCGCAACCGTTTGGTGGCCGAAACGCGACGTTGGGTGATGCGGGACGGTCGCAATGGTTCGTCGGGAAATTGGCTGTCGAAGCTCAAAACCGTTCGCATCAGCGACATTGAACAGTGGTCCGATTCCACGTGGCAAGCGGCCACGTTGGAAGGGCTGTGGTCCGTCTGTTGCGACGGAGCTGCGTTCGCCCCGAACCGTGTTGCGATGGCGCCGAAGTTAGTGCGACATCGAGATGTGTTGAACGCCGTGACCGGCCACGACTGCGATCTCGGCGTCAATGACGTTCTCATTCGATTTTCAGCCGCCTTCGTCGATCAGGGTGTTTCGCATTGGTCGTTGCCGGACCGTCAGGACGGATTCTTCGCCGCCTTCCTTCGCTTGTACCAGTTGCCATACGGCCCGCCGAATCCGTGGCTCCGCCCGCTGCGTGCGGAAGCCGAACGGGTGTTGAACACCAAGATCAGCCCGTTGCAATTCATCTTAGATTCGCTGGAAGTCCTCGGCGTCGCCGAACCGGAATGGGACGAGTACCTTTCGGACACGTTGCTCGCGCTGCGGGGGTGGGGCGGGATCATTCGCCAAATGGAAGAGCGCGCCGACCGGGTGGCTCATGCGATCCCGAATAACACGCTGCTGGAATTTTTGGCCGTGCGGTTGTTACTCGATCGACTGGCCGTCACGCACTTGGCGAGCGAAGAAGGGTACACGGGATCACTGGCAAAGCTACGGGACGAATTCCGATTACGGGTTCCAGTGTTGCCGCAACCGACTACGGAAGAACGGGCGATTGTCGTGTTCCAGCTCGCCCAACTGCTTGGGTGGGGACCGCAAGAACTTGAGGCCTTAACACCCGATCAGTGGGGACAACTTGACGCGGAACTGGAAGCGTTTCACGCGATTGAACGCCGTCGGCTGTTCCACCGCGCCTACGAGATGCGCTTCCGAGACCAGACACTCGACGCGATGAGTCTTCATGTGCGACGCCCCAACGGGACGCCCAGCTTTCAAGTTTTCACGTGCCTGGATGAGCGTGAAGAATCGTTCCGCCGACACCTGGAAGAGGTCGCACCCGATTGCGAGACGTTCGGGGCCGCCGGGTTCTTCAACGTAGCGATTTACTACCGGGGCGCTGCGGATGCGTACTTCGTACCGCTCTGCCCGATCGTGCTGACCCCGCAACACTGGATCGAAGAACACGTCCGAGAAACCCACGCCGGCGATGATCGTCGCAAAGCGCGGACTCGGAAGGCCGTCGCTGCCGCGTCCCACCGCTTTCATGTCGGGACACGCTCCGTTGCAGCCGGGGCCATTCTCACCGCCGGAATCGGGGTGCTGGCGTCGGTTCCGTTGGTCGGTCGGATTCTGTTCCCCGGCATTTCCGGTCGGCTTCGGAAGTGGATGGGTCGGGTCGTGCGACCACCCGCTGCGACCGAGTTGAAACTCGAACGAACAGCCGCTAAGGCCGGACCCGAGAACGGGCACGTGGGCTATGCCAACGACGAGATGGCGGCCACCGCCGAGCGACTGTTGCGGGATTTGGGGCTGACGAAAACGTTTGCCCGCCTCGTGTTCATACTCGGGCACGGCTCCATTTCCTTGAACAACCCGCACCGCTCCGCCTACGATTGCGGGGCGTGTGGCGGTAGCCCTGGTGCGCCGAACGGCCGGGCGCTCGCGCAGATGCTCAACGACCCCCAGGTGCGGCGCAAGATCGCCGCCAACGGGATTGTGATCCCCGACGACACGCACTTTCTCGGCGGGGTTCACAACACTTGCGATGACTCCGTGCAACTCTTTGACACGGACCGAGTCCCGGTCTCGCACCGGCAAGAACTGGGGAAAATTGAACAGGCCTTCGAGGAGACCTGCAACCGAAACGCCCACGAACGATCCCGGCGGTTCATGTCCGCACCGCTGAACCAATCGACTTCGGAAGCCCGGCGACACGTTCGGACCCGGAGCGAAGACCTCGCCCAAACGCGGCCCGAACTGGGCCACGCGACGAATGCGATCTGCATGGTGGGACGGCGGGAACGGACACGGGGTTTGTACTTGGATCGGCGGGCGTTTCTGACTTCCTACGACCCGACGCAAGATGACGCGGTCGGGTCCACGTTGATGCGGCTTCTCAGTGCAGCGGTGCCGGTGTGTGCGGGTATCAACCTGGAATATTACTTCTCTCATGTCGATTCACCCGGCTACGGGTGTGGCACGAAACTACCCCACAACATTACGTCCCTACTCGGAGTAATGGACGGCGCGGCAAGCGACCTCCGGACCGGGTTGCCGTGGCAGATGGTCGAGATTCATGAGCCGGTTCGGCTACTATTCGTTGTCGAAACCACGCCGGACGTGATCCTCGGTATCATGGCCCGCAGCGAAATCATCGGGCGGATGGTCCGCAACGGTTGGGTTCAGATGACGGTCATCGACCCCGATTCGGGTGCCATCCAGATTTATCAAGACGGCCGCTTTCAGCCGTACACCTTGCACGCCACGCACCTGCCGAAGGCCCCCACGTCCGCCGACTGGTATCGCGGCTGGCGGGACCACCTGGAGTTCGCCGTTATCGGCTAAAAAACGATGCTTGAATTGCAAACGATCACGACTGTGCTGGGCGTCATGGTATTTGCGCCGCCGGTCGTGCTGGTCGCCCTACTCGGCGTTTCCACGCTGGTGGATCGCAAGTTGTCCGAATCGACAGCCGCCGTTGCGGTCTATGTCACCACGTCGGTTTCCTTGATTGCTACGTTCGCCATCCTGGCCGTGATGCTCACCACGGACACGCGGCATGTTGTCGTCGGTCCGTGGAACTGGGTCTCCATCGGTGGGCATGGCGAGCACGAAGAATCGTACCACTTCGTCATCAAATTCGTCTTCGACCGGCTGTCGATTCCGTTCGTGATTCTCACGCTGGTGCTGTGCGGCGCGATCGGGGCGTTTGCCAGCAAGTACATGCACCGCGAACCGGGGTACAACCGATTCTTCACGCTCTATTCGTTGTTTCTTTTGGGGATGTTGATGGCCGGAGCGGCGGGCACGATCGAAACGCTGTTCGCCGGGTGGGAATTCGTCGGCTTGTCGAGCGCCTTGCTGGTGGGGTACTTCCACGAACGCTCCGCGCCGGTCCGAAACGGGTTCCGCATCTGGGTGATCTATCGCATCTCCGACGCGGCGTTGCTGCTGGCCGCGATCGTCCTTCATCACATGAGCGGCGCGGGCGATTTTGATTTACTAACCGGCTACGGCGAGCCGATCGGG
>JAYSXU010000423.1:0-1457 GCA_043716965.1 Fimbriiglobus sp. | reverse complement strand
CGCCGGTGCGGTCCGAGATGACCACAAACTGGAACTGATCGGCGGGGTTGTTGAGCTTGAGATGGGTCCAGGGATTTTTCTCTTCCAGGGTGATCTTCAGTTGCGTCGTGCCGGCGTTGGCCGGGGCCGCACCATCCGTCGGTTGTTGTCGGGAGTACACAGCCGCAGCGAGAACCAGCACGCCGACGGTGACGAGGAGTAGCACACGTTTCATGTTCAGGAACCTGTGGAGAGGAATGCGAGTTGTGACGGAGCGTGGGATGCCTTCTGATTCCCGGCGACCGGCTGCGTGACCGTAGTATCAAAGTATTTGATCGAGCGGTCAGCGTCGATCGTGTCAGTCGATGCGTCGTTCGTTGGGGTACAGTTCGGTGAGGCGGTCGGCGAGCCAGTGGAGTAACTCGTGCCGGGGAGTTCGGCGACCCAGGCGGCGGCCCGGCGGGCGACCTCGTGACAGAACCCGAACCGGGCACGGACGACTAACGGGAAAAACACGACGACGGATTTAGGAAGTCCACCCGGCTGCTCACGCAGCCGGTTTGCCCGACCCAAACTGGAACCGCGAGGGTTTCACCTCGCTGTTCTTTGTTTATACTGTCTGCGTTGAATTGGTTCCGACCCCGCACTCTCCGAGATTCTGCTATGTCCTTCCTGATTCGATTCCTTGTGATTGCGGCAACGGCTTTCGTTGCGTCTACCGCCACGGCTGCCGATCCGTGGCTCACGTTTCCTGGTGGCGACGGGCCGGGGCAAGGCAAACACATCGTGCTGATTAGCGGTGATGAGGAATATCGCTCCGAAGAGATGCTGCCGCAGATGGCGAAGATTCTGTCGAAACATCACGGCTTTCGCTGCACGGTGTTGTTTGCCATTGACCCAAAAGATGGCACGATTCAACCGAACGTGAACAACAACATTCCCGGTCTTGAGGCACTCAAGACTGCCGACCTCATGGTACTGTTCACACGTTTTCGCAACTTGCCAGACGACCAAATGGCGCACGTGATCGACTACGTCGAAAGTGGCAAACCCGTCGTCGGGTTCCGCACCGCCACGCACGCCTTCAACATCACCAACGGGGCGTACAAGAAGTACACACACAACAGTAAAGACGAAAACTATCTGGGTGGGTTCGGCAAGCAAATCCTTGGGGAAACCTGGGTTGCCCACCACGGAAACCACGGCAAGCAAGGGACACGCGGGATCATCGTTGGCGGGCAAGAAGGGCACGGGATTTTGAAGGGGATTGATGCCGGTTCGATCTTCGGCACCACGGACGTTTACACGGTTAAAACTCCCCTCCCCGGCGATAGTGTCGCCCTGGTGATGGGTGAAACAACCGAGACGCTCAAGCCCGATTCCAGTGCGGTCAGCGGGAAGTCGATGATGCCAGTGGCGTGGACGAAAACCTACAAAAGTGAGTCCGGCAAAACAGCACGGGTCTTCACGACCACGAT
>JAYSXU010000422.1:0-4323 GCA_043716965.1 Fimbriiglobus sp. | reverse complement strand
AGCGCGCGATAGCGACGTTCGCTGCGTTCCAGAGCGGCTATTGCGTCTGCATCCATCGGAGTTTCCAAGGAACAGGATGTGAAGAAGTGGTACTCTAGGGTAAATCGCAATCAAGGGAAGAAAAAACAGCGGTGTGGTACTGGGGGCTGGCAAATTATTCTGGCGTCAAACGTTCGTGGTTGAAGAGGCTTTCCAACTCGGCCTAAAATTGCGATCAACCGAGCCACGACGGTAACGGAGTGGCCCAAACAGCCACCCCACACCGCTTCCCATGATGGCAACCCAACCAGTCCCCACCCGTTTACACCGCACCGATGGCAACAATCCGAGTCGTGTGTGGCGAGTTGGGCCACTCCGTTACCGTCGTGGCTCGGATGATTCTCTGTTTTCTGGCTACCGCGAGCAACAAGACCCCTGCAAAAAACCAACGCCTGAAAGATTTGCCAGACCTCTGATACGGCGAGTTGGTAAAAACTATCGACGTGCTGAACAAATGTGGCTGTGGTGAATTCGACATTCCGAGTGAAAAGGGGTGAAGCCGTCCGCGACTTACTACCGGCTGGTTGCTAGCATCGAAATCGAACCGCTGCCGTGGTTGACGCGGTTCCGGCCGGTCTGCTTGGAGCGGTACATCGCTTGATCGGCCTCGCGGACGAGGGCAGAGGGGTTTTCCATCTCCGGGGTGAGGGTGCTCACGCCCACGCTGACGGTGACCGTCCGCTTGTCCCACGTTACGCCCGCGACCGCACGGCGGCAGCGTTCGGCCAAAACCATCGCACCCGCGAAATCCGTGTGCGGCAGAATGACGGCGAACTCTTCCCCGCCGTACCGGGCCACGATGTCGGTACTGCGGACCGTGCCGGCCAGCGACCGGGTCACCGCTTTCAGCACTTCGTCCCCGGCCAAGTGGCCGAACGTGTCGTTGAACAGCTTGAAGTGATCGACGTCCAACATAATCATCGACAAGAGGTGGGAGTAGCGGACCGCGCTGTCGTACCCCTCGGCGAGTTTTTCGTTGAACGCGGCGCGGTTGTACACCCCGGTCAGCCCGTCCGTCACGGCGAGGTACCGGAGCTTGGAATTGGCCGCTTCCAAGTCCAACTGGTAGTCGAGCAAAAGTTGTTCGTTCTGTAAGTCTTCGGTGACATCCCGCACAATGACCGCGTGCCACCCGGCGCCGCCATTCGGGACGGCGGAGACCCGCATGTCCGCGGTGATGATCGACCCGTCCTTGCAGCGCAGTTGCCGTCGCCCCAGGTTGTACCGGCCACCGTGCGCGAGCCGATCGTCCATGTTTTGAACCGTGCTCGAATAAACTTCGCGGCTCTCTTTGGCGAAGATGTCGAACGGCGTCAGGGCGGCGAACTCCTCGGCCGTGTAGCCGAGCATGGTCAGCAGCGAGTGGTTCGCGTCCACGAAGGTCCACGTCGCAACGTCCACGACGAACACGCCTTCGGCCAGGTAGTTCATGGTGTTGCGGAACTTCGCCTCACTAGCCCGCAGGGCGTCCTCGGCTTTCTTTTCCTGCGTCCGGTCAATGGCGATCCCCGCCAAGTACCGACTCCCCGAGGTGTCCTGGACCGGGAACTTGTACACCTGCCAGAGGTTGGCGTCGCCGTCCGGCGTCGGCAGCGTTTCGTACACCGCGAGCGTTTCCCCGGTCGCCAGGATCTTTCGGTCGGTGGCCTGGCGTTCGCGGGCAACCTCTTCCGGCAAAACCTCGGCGTCGGTGTGACCCAACCAGCGGTCTTTGGGAATGCCGAGCCGCCGTGTGAGCGTGTCATTGACGTACACGAACCGGCCGTCCTCGTCTTTCAGAAACGTAACCGCCGGGCTGTGGTCCATGAACGCCCGGAGCCGGTTCTCGCTGGCACGCAGGTCCGCCTCGACCCGTTTCGTCTCGGCCAGCGACGTTTCCAACGCTTTGACTTGCTGCCGCAAGATCAGTTGGGCGACGACTTGCCGGGCGAGCATCCGGAGGGCGTCCCGTTGCCGATCGGTCAACGTTCGGGGGACGACGTCAATTACGCACAGCGTGCCGAGGTTGTGGCCATCGGGGGTCGTCAGCGGAAAGCCGGCGTAGAACCGAATGTTCGGCTCGCCCGTGACCAGTGGGTTGTCCCGGAACCGCTCGTCGGCGGTGGCGTCGGGCACGACGAAGATGTCGTCCTGGAGGATTGCGTGCGCGCAGAACGCCACCTCGCGGGGCGTCTCGCACGCCGAAATGCCGTGCTTCGATTTGAACCACTGCCGGTTGGTGTCGATCAAGCTGACCAGTGAGATGGGGGTGCCGAAGATAAACGCCGCCAGCCGCGTGAGGTCGTCCTACTCCGGCTCCGCCGCCGTGTCCAGAATGGAGTACCGCAACAGGGCGTCGATTCGGTCCGCTTCGGCGGGGGGCGTTCGATGTATCATTGTGCACACTGGACTCAATCTCCCAGTTCGTCGTACCGAATGCTGAGCTAATTTAACGAGTCACGACCCAACGCCTTCCAGATCGATTATTAGAAGTGATTGCAATTTTTATGCCCAGTCGAGTTAGCGACGACTGAACTCGGGTCACGATCGAAAACAACACGCTCAAAACCGATCAATCGCGCGTTGATAAAATAAAATGGCCCTGTTGATGCGACGGGTGAAATTGCACACTGGCCCAAAGTGAGCAGTCGCCGACGCAACATCGTGACCCCAAACGACCAATTGAGTTACCAAAAATGAACCGACTCGCGTTAGCAATGACGACCGCTTTGAAAGAGTTGTTGGCAAATTTGGTATGACTTGATTGAATTGAAAGCAATTCCTCACGCAGAGACGCAGAGACGCAATGTAAAGAGTAAAAGAAGGACATCTACGTATTTTCTTCTCACTGCGTCTCTGCGTGGGGTAATTGATACTCTCCGAATCCCGAAGGTGTGTGATGGTTGCTGTTGACCAAGAAAAGACCGGGCTTGGGAACTACTTCATTGCGAACTACCCGCCGTTCTCGTTCTGGAAAAAGGACTACGTTGCGGATGCGGTCACGGCATTAAACACCCCGCCGAAATCGGGCACGCCACTCGGGCTGTACCTGCACATTCCGTTCTGTCGCAAGAGGTGCAAGTTCTGCTACTTCCGCGTCTACACGGACAAGAACGCTTCGGATGTCTCCACGTATATCAACGCGATTACGAAGGAAGTTGAACTACTAGCGCAGACCGCGTGCATTGGCGGGCGGAAGCTCGATTACGTGTACTTCGGCGGCGGCACGCCGTCGTACTTAAGCGCGACCCAACTGCGTGGGTTGATGGAGAAGTTGCAAGCGATCCTGCCGTGGGACGGCGCCCGCGAAGTCGCGTTCGAGTGCGAACCCGGCACACTGCAACAACACAAACTCCAGACGTTGAAGGAACTCGGCGTCACCCGCCTCAGCCTCGGCGTGGAGAACTTCAAACCGGAGATCTTGAAGTACAACGGTCGTGCCCACCTTGAAGACGAAATCCACCGCGCCTACGGATGGGCACGCGACCTCGGGTTCGAGCAAATTAACATCGACCTGATCGCGGGGATGGTCGGCGAGGACTGGGACAACTGGAAAGACTGTGTCCGGAAGACGATCCTCCTTGACCCGGATAGCGTGACGGTTTACCAGATGGAGTTGCCGTACAACACGGTGTTCTCGAAGGAACTCAAGGTCATCGGCAACGACGAACCGGCAATGGCGATCGCCGATTGGCCGACCAAGCGGGCGTGGGTGGAGTACGCCTTCGCCGAGTTCGTGACCGCCGGGTACGAGATTTCCAGCGCCTACACCGTCGTGAAGAGCAAGGCGAAAGCCCAGTTCGTCTACCGCGACGCCCTGTGGAGCGGGGCGGACATGTTCGGAACCGGCGTGGCGTCGTTCGGCCACATCAACAGCGTTCACATTCAGAACGTGGACACCTGGGAACAGTACATTGACCTGCTCGACAAAGGCCAACTGCCCCTCGGCCGGGCGTTGCGGGTGACCGACCACCAACGGCTCGTCCGCGAGATGATCCTGCAACTCAAAACCGGCCATCTGGACCGGGCGTACTTCGAGCAAAAGTTCGGCGTGGACATCCACACCGAATTCCGCGACGGCTATGCCAAACTCCAAAGCGACGGCTGGCTGACCGTGACCCCCACCGGCGTCGAACTCACCCCCGCCGGCTTCCTGCAAATCGACCGCCATCTGCCCATCTTCTTCGAGCAACAACACGCCAGCGCGCGGTACACGTGAGAGACAGGTTTATGGCGAAGGAAGAACGGCTTTGTTGGAAGAAACGTCTCCTACCCCACCCGTAGCCGGAAATTTTCCGGGTAACG
>JAYSXU010000421.1:0-4323 GCA_043716965.1 Fimbriiglobus sp. | reverse complement strand
AAGAACACCAGTTGGCCGCGTGACCCGGTTGACCAATTTATTTTGTCGAAGCTTGAAACGAAGAACCTGACACCGGCTGCCCCAACAGGGAAGTTGGTTTGGTTGCGGAGGGTCACGTTTGCCCTCACCGGCTTGCCACCGACGCCAGAGGACATCGCGGCGTTTGAAGCGGACCGTTCGACGGAGGCGTTCGCAAAAGTGGTCGATCGGTTGTTGGCATCCCCCCATTATGGTGAACGCTGGGGGCGGCACTGGCTCGACTTGGTGCGCTACGCCGAGAGCCGGGGGCACGAGTTCGACCCGGACATTGCCAATGCTTTTCAGTACCGCGATTACGTGGTGCGGGCGTTGAACGCCGACGTGCCGTATGACCAGTTCGTCCGCGAACACTTGGCCGGTGATGTTCTGCCCAAACCGCGTCTCGACCTTAAGACCGGCAGCAATGAATCCGTCATCGGTACCGGCTTCTGGCATCTCGGCGAAGAGGTGCATTCGCCCGTGGACATTCGCCAAGATCAAGCCGACCGCTACGACAACCGCATCGACGTAATGACGAAATCGTTCCTCGCCATGACGGTGAGTTGCGCCCGTTGCCACGACCACAAATTTGACGCGATCAGCACCAAGGATTACTACGCGCTGTTCGGGTTGCTCGAAGGCAGCAGCTACCGCCAAGTACGATTCGACACGACGGAATCCCATAAAGCGATTGCCACCGAGTTGAAGAAACTCCGCGACCGTTTCGACCGCGAACAACGGCCCCAAGTGACCGCGACCGTCTCGCACCCCAATGCCGCGTGGCGCAAACAAGTGCAAGTCATCGTCGATTATTCCCAGCTTAAACCCGACGAGTGGCTACCGGATGATGTGACGTTCGGCTCCGGTCCGCTACCAGCAGGATTCGTCAGCGTGCTGCCAAGCAAAGATGGTCCCGTTGCCCACGTCGAAGAGCGCACCGCTGCGGTGTACGACCGCTTTTGGGATGACCTGAAGTTGGCACCGTCTGCTGCACAAGACAACCAAGCGCTGGCCGGACAACCGCGAGCGGGGTTCACGATTCGCACCCCAAACTTTACGCTGGAACGCAAGACCGTGTCGGCCCTGGTGCGAGGTGGTGGCAAGCTTTACGCCGCCGTTTGTGGGCACACCGTGATTGCTGGACCGTTGCACGCGGCGCTGGTGAAGACCGTCCCCAACCACTATCAATACCAATGGGTGACGATGGACCTGAGCGGGTACGTGGGCCAGCGGTTGCACCTCGAATTGACCGCAACAACCGGAACCGATTTCGCCGTGGCGATGGTTGTGCAAGGCGATGATAAACCGCCGACGTTGCCCGAAGCGGTGAAGAGCACGATGACCGTGTCGAAGGAAACGTTGCAATCATTCGCTGATGAAGAAAAAGCACTCGCCGCGAAAGTGAATTGGCAATCACGGCTGGCACCGGCGCTTTGGGACGCGAACGGCGTGGATGAAGCGGTGTTTGTTCGCGGCAATCCGCGTTCGTTGGGAGAAGTCGTTCCGGTTCGGTCGCTCGAAGCATTGGCGGGTCCGCACCGCATCTCGGAGTTGCGTGGCAGCGGGCGCGCCGAATTCGCGTGGCATATCACGGACCCCAAACAAAACCCGCTGGTCGCACGGGTTGCCGCGAACCGAATTTGGCACCACCTCTTTGGCCGTGGCATTGTCGCTTCAACCGATAACTTCGGCGTACTCGGTGATGCGCCGACTCATCCAGAGTTGCTGGATTATTTAGCGACGGAGTTTGTGAACGAAGGCTGGCACATGAAGAAACTGATTCGGCGACTCGTGCTAAGTAGCACGTATCGAATGAGTTCGGAAGCGGATGCTCAAGCGACGACGTTCGACCCCACGAACACGCTCCTGCATCACTTCCGGCTCAAGCGGCTGGAAGGGGAAGCGATTCGTGACACCATGTTGTCAGTTAGCGGGCGACTCGATTCGACTATCGGCGGACCGCCGGTGCCGATCTTTTTGACCCCGTTCCTGGACGGCCGTGGGCGACCGACCACCGGGCCGCTTGATGGCAACGGTCGGCGGAGCCTATACCTCAGCGTCCGGCGAAACTTCCTATCACCGTTTTTGTTGGCATACGATACGCCGATTCCGTTCTCCACCGTGGGCCGTCGGCAGGTGTCCAACGTCCCGGCGCAAGCACTGATCCTGATGAACGATCCGTTCGTTCACGGCCAAGCCGAAACATGGGCCAAGCGAATCCTCGCGCAACCTGACACTACGGAAGAACGAGTGACCCGGATGTATCTCCACGCTTTTGGTCGCACGCCCACACTGCAAGAAGTGGAAATTTGCCGCGACTACGTGACCGATGATGACGCCAAAGCGTGGGCCGATTTGGCGCACACGTTGTTCAATGTCAAGGAATTTGTTTTCGTACCCTAGTGGATTGCACCGTGATGTCTCACCTGTTTACGCCTCTGACACGCCGTGAAATGCTGGTGCGGTCCGCCAACGGGTTCGGGGCGGTTGCGCTGAGTGCGATGCTGGCCGAGCAAGTGTCGGGGTCCGCGAACCCGGTGCAGCACCACGCGGCGAAGGCGAAAGCGATCATCTTCCTGTACATGGACGGTGGCCCGTCGCAGGTGGACACGTTCGATTACAAACCGCTCCTCGAAAAGTACCACGGCCAAGATCCACACAAGGTTTTCAAAGTCGAGCCGACGCAATTTGCGAACGTCGGCAAGGTGCTGCAATCGTTGTGGAAGTTCAAACAACGCGGGCAAAGCGGCACCTGGGTGAGTGACCTGTTCCCGCACATGGCCACGATGGCGGACGAGTTTGCGGTGGTGCGGTCGATGGTGTCGAAGTTCCCCGAACACACTAGCGCGAATTACTTTTTGCACACCGGCAGTGGCGTGCAAGGCCGCCCCAGTTGGGGTGCGTGGTGCGGGTACGGCTTGGGCACCGGGAACCAAGATTTGCCGACATTTCTCGTGTTGAACGGCGGACTGATCCCACCGGGCGGGTTGGATAACTTCAACAGCGGGTTCTTACCAGCGGCGTTTCAGGGGTCGGTGTTTCGTGCCGGCAATCCCCCCGTGGCGAACATTGCCCGGATGGAACCGACTGATGCTCGTCAGCGGGCGAAGTTCGAGTTGATGCGAAAACTCGACACACTCGGCCAAGCGAAAACCAGCAAGTCGGACGAGATCGAAGCCACGATCGTGAACTACGAAACTGCCTTCCGGATGCAGTCCGCCGTCCCGGAACTAACCGACATCAGCAAAGAAACCACTGCCACCAAGACGCTATACGGACTCGATTCCAAGTACGCCCCGACGGTCACATTCGGGGCGCAATGCCTCGTAGCGCGTCGTCTCGTGGAACGCGGGGCACGGTTCATTGAGATCACTTGCCCGAGCGTCGGCACCGACCGTTGGGACCAGCACAGCGACCTGAAAAATGGCCACGAGAAAAACGCCCTGGCGGTCGATCAACCGATTGCAGGTCTGCTGACCGATTTGAAAGCACGGGGATTATTGAAAGACACTCTGATCGTGTGGGGCGGGGAGTTCGGGCGGACCCCGTTCGCCCAAGGCACTGACGGGCGGGACCACAACCAATACGGCTTCACGATGTGGCTCGCTGGTGGCGGGATCAAGCCGGGTGTCGTTCATGGCGAGACCGATGAGTTCGGTTACAAGGTTGTGCAAGACAAGGTGGAGATGCACGATCTCCATGCCACGATGTTATATCTTCTTGGCATCGATCATAAAAAACTCACATTCCGCTTCGGTGGCCGTGATATGCGTCTCACCGATGTTCATGGCGAACTGGTGAAAGCGATCTTGACCTAGTATTACACCTCGATGTTGTGAAATTCTACTCATCTCTCATGAGTTGTTTTTCACGCCCAACTCACACTATTTTCAGCGTCGTTCCCGTATAAATCGTGCAGGTTACCACGGTTTAACGGGAGGATACTATGCGACGATACCGACGCGGCTTCACGCTGGTGGAAACACTGGTTGTGATCGCCATCATCGCCTTGTTGATTGGTTTGTTACTGCCTGCTGTGCAAAAAGTGCGACACGCTGCGGCACGCACGCAGTGCAAGAGCAACTTGCATAACATCGGGATTGCATTCCATCACTATATTGATGTGAATAAAGATCACTTCCCGGATGCGGCACGGCTTCCGAGCGTTCCGACCGTACCCAATCAGAAAAGCTTGTCACAAATTCTGGGGCCGTTTGCGGAGAACAACGCGGTCGTGTTTCGCTGTCCGCTCGATCAGACTCGCTACCCCACTGAAGGCTTGAGCTTCGAGTACCAACCGCGCGT
>JAYSXU010000043.1:0-2179 GCA_043716965.1 Fimbriiglobus sp. | reverse complement strand
GCCGTTGGGAACGAGGACGTACCAACCTGCCGCGCCGAGGAGTGCAATCAACGCCAATACAGCAATTGAACGTGACGAGCGTGTCAAGTGCATGGGTGGTCTCGTGGGGGTCACAGGGTTCGACAGTTATCATAGCCACCGGGCGAGTCATTAAGTCAACGATTCGGGTGTGAACCGAAACCGAGTGCCTGCCGTCGGAGGGCAATGGCGGGCATAAACCGAACACGATATGCTTGGAGTACCAAACCGCGTCACGCCGATCTCACGTGCCGGGGTCAGTGGCCGGTGAAACGAGGGTGCTATGAGCCGGGTGGGTCGTTGGCTGCTGAAGCAATCGCCGGTCGTCCGCACCGGGGTCGTCGTCGTGATCCTGATCGCAACTGTCGTCACCGGGTATACGACCTGGGCCACAGTTCGCGCGGACGCGCGGTTCCGCGCCGCGTTGTCGCACGAAGAGCGGCGGGACTTTGCCGGCGCCAGAGCCGCGTTCGACCGTTGTTTGGTGGACGATCCGGACAGCGGCCAACTGCTGTTTCACGCCGCACGGGTCGCGCGGCGTGACGGGGATTTGACGGCGGCGAACCGGCTCCTCAAATTGGCGAAGCGACAAAACTGGTCCGACGAAGCCATCGACTGGGAACGCACACTGCTGCGGGCACAATCGACGGATTTCGAGGTGCTGGAGCCGAAGTTGCGCGTCGCACTGCACACCGCGCCCGACCACGCCGAGACGGAACTAGTTCGGGAAGTGCTGTTGCCGGGGTACATGAGCCGGTTTCAATGGCCCAGCGCCTACGAGTTGTTGCAAAATTGGATCGACCGGAACCCGGACGAGCTTCGCCTGCGGTTGTGGATGTACGAGGTCGCGCGACGGATGTCGAATTCGCAGGAGGCAATCACCGCCGCACAGAACGCGGTGCGGATCGCCCCGGAGAGCCGCGACGCCCGCGCGAAGTGCGCCGAAATCTTGATCGAGAACCACCAAGCGGCCGAAGCGAAAGTCCACTACGGGTGGTTGCTCGAACGCAATCCGGAAGACGTCGAGGCGCGGTTCGGAACGGCCAAGTGCCTTCACGAACTCGGCGACCTCGACGGGGCCATCCGCGAGTTGGCCACGCTACTCCAACGCGACCCCGACCGCCCGGCGTACCTGATCGAGCGCGGCAAGATTGACCTCCAAGCCGGGCGGCCGGTGGTCGCACGGGATTTGTTCCGCAAGGCGGTTGAACGCGACCGCTCCAACACCGAACTTCTCTACAACTACGCCCTCGCCTTGGACCAATCGGGCGACAAGGCCGAAGCCAAGGTTTGGTACGACCGACACAAAAAGGCCGAGGCGGACTTGGCCGAACTCCAGGACGTGACGGCGCGGTTCGCCGGCGAGCCGAACAACCCCGCCTTGCCGCGCCGCGCCGGCGAACTACTAATCCAAAACGGCCACGAGCGCGAGGGCGTCCGCTGGCTCCGCCGGGCGTTAGAACTCGACCCGACTCACTCCGAAACTCGGAAGATTTGGGAAAAGTACCAACATCTTGAGCTTTCGGGCAGATTGCCTTGACGGCCCCCTTGACGTGAGGTGGGTGACGCCGCTTATCATTTACGTTAACCTCTCGTGTGGTTTTGGAACGACACCTCTCACGTGGACTCAGACATGGACCGACGACTTCGATTGGTGCCCGCTGTCGCCACAGTGTTCGGCCTCGTGCTGCTCCTCGTATGGCATTCGCTATTCGCGCGTGAGGTGGCACGGGAGGAACCGCACCCGGAAGCCAAGTACGAGTGCCGTTGGGCGGACACGCCGATCGTGATCGACGGCATGGCGGACGACGCGGCGTGGAAGCACGCGATGGTGATCGACTCGTTCCGCTTGCCGTGGTTGGGAAAGGACGAGCGGGCGGCGAAACAGGCCACCCGCGCGAAGCTGCTATGGGACCGGGAGTATCTGTACTTCTTTGCAGAGATGGACGACCGCGATGTGTTCGCGGACGTGACCGAACACGACGGCGAGACGTACAACAACGACGTTTTTGAACTGTTCTTCCGGCCTTCCAAGAAGCACGGCGGGTACTATGAGTTCGAGGTGAATGCCGCGAACACGAAACTCGACGCTTTCTTCCCGAAGTGGGACGGGGACGCGATCGGGGGGCACATTAAGAAGGGCGACTTCCACCTCGAAACC
>JAYSXU010000420.1:0-1460 GCA_043716965.1 Fimbriiglobus sp. | reverse complement strand
ACGAGAAATTCGCCCCCGTTCAAGTCATGCCGCAAATGGAAGACGGCAAGGTCGCCAAGGGGGCCGATGCGGTCATCAAGTGGAAAGTGCCACTGGGTAGCCGGGCGTATGGCGGTCCGACGATTGCGGGTGGGAAGATTTTCGTTGGGACCAACAACGACCAACCGCGCAACCCGCGCGACAAGAAGAAGAATAAAGACGGCGATGATGAAGTCATCGACATGGGCATCCTGATGTGCTTTGAAGAAGCGACCGGCAAGTTCCTCTGGCAAGCGGTTCACGACAAGCTGCCGTCCGGCCCGGTCAACGACTGGCCGAAGGAAGGGATTTGCTCCACACCGTTCGTGGAAGGCAACCGCGTTTATTACATCAGCAACCGCTGCACGGTGGTCTGTGCGGACGTGAACGGCATGGCGGACGGCAACCAGGGCATTCAGACGGAGAAGTACAAGACCGCGACCGATGCGGACATCATTTGGGAACTGGACATGATCGGCACGCTCGGCGTGTTCCCGCACAACATGGCCGCCGGTAGCCCGTTGATCGTGGGCGACATCCTGTTTCTGTCCACGGCCAATGGTGTCGATGAGGGGCACATCAACATCCCCGCCCCGCAAGCCCCGAGTTTCCTGGCGCTGGATAAAAACACCGGCAAGGTGCTGTGGAAGCGGGCCGATCCGGGCAAGAACATCATGCACGGCCAGTGGTCGAACCCGAGCTACGCCGAGATCAAAGGTGTCAAGCAAGTGATCTTCCCCGGCGGCGACGGATACCTGCGTGGCTTCACACCCGAGACCGGCGAACTGCTGTGGTCGTTTGATTGCAACCCGAAAGACTCGAAGTACGAACTCGGCGGCACTGGCACCAAGAACGACTTCATCGGCACGCCGGTGGTGTACGACGGCAAAGTTTACATCGGCGTCGGCCAAGACCCGGAACACTTCTCCGGCGTCGGCCATTTCTGGTGCATCGACCCGAGCAAGGCCAACAAAGACAATCAAGACATCAGCCCGAAGGACGTGGCGTTCGATGCGAAAGACCCCAAGAATGCCACCAGCGGATTGGTGTGGCACTACGGCGGCGCTGATGCCCGGAAGTTCGTTCCCCGCGACTTCACCTTCGGACGCACGATGAGTACCGCCGCGATCGTGGACGACATCTTGTACATCACCGAACTGCAAGGCTTCATCCACTGCCTGGACGCCAAGACGGGTAAGAAGTTCTGGCAGTACGACATGAAGGGCGCGATGTGGGGTTCGACGATTTACGTCGATGGCAAGATCTACGTGACCTCCGAAAGCGGCGACTTGTTCGTGTTCAAACACAGCAAAACGCCAATGGTCATCGACGAACTCGACATCCCGGACGCGACCGACAACAAGGACTTCAACAAGAAGTTGAAAGCGAAGCGCGCCCTCGTGGAGAAAGAATATCTGCTCGGCAAGTGTGAATTCGACGCC
>JAYSXU010000419.1:0-13158 GCA_043716965.1 Fimbriiglobus sp. | reverse complement strand
CCGCATTACGATCCAGCTCGAGCCGCACTACGTCTACGTCGTCGAGGGCGAGGAGCCGGACGCGGACTTCCGCGAGCAGGACCGAGTCGGCTTCGCCCATGTCAAGGTTGCTGTCGTCCCCGAGTCGTTCCTGAAAGCATGCTTGGCGGACGTCCCGGCGGAAATCCCGGCGGAAATCCCGGCGCCCGTGATGGTGTGGCTCGAACATCGCGCGATCAACGTGGACGAGGACAAGGCGTTGAAGGTCAAGGAGCTGGAGCACCTCCGCCATCTTACACAGCTCGTCGGCGTGCCGACGGCGGATCGGCTGGGCGTCGTTCCAGGCGTTAATCTCGGCTTGGACAACGGCACGGTACGGCTGCAACCTCGGGCCGAACGGTTCGTCCGGGTGCCCGCTTCGGCTGGCATTTCGCACTGGACGTGGACGCTGCCGGACCGCAAGGGCCACTGCATGATGGCGGCCGCAAGGCGCGTCTCCCGCTACGAGCCGTTGCTGCGGTGGTGGCTGAACCTGCACGTGCGATTCGACCTGCCCTACGACTTGCCGGACGGCTCGCGGGCACCGGGCTGGCAGAAGGTCACGTTGGATCCGATCCACGATCCGGTACTCGGCGACGGCCCGCAGCCGCTCATGGTCTACCAGTACCCCAGCGCCCGCCGCCCGCAGTTCAGCTATCAGATCCCGCTCGACGGGATGCGTTCGACCTACAACCAGATCTCCCGCGTCCGCACGGGCTGGAACGGCGTGGAGTTGTCGTTCCGCTACGAATTGCCGCAGCTGATCGACGATAACAAGCCGAGATTGGAGAAACTACTGAAAGTGACGACGACGGCCCCCACAAACGGAACGACCTTGCCGCAGCGGACCACGACGAATGTGCCGCTAGCACCGGGTCTGGACGTACGTCTGTTTCGCCATGAACGATTGATCGGCCTGCCCGAGTTGCCGTTCTTCTACCGCTACCGGCTCGACGTGCGCTCGGCCTACAAGTCCCGACTTCTGGAACACGACCGCACCACACCCGCCGACCGGCTGCCGGACGACGAGAACCGTTCACCTTCCGCCCAACGGCTACCCGCCTGCCTCGGCCTGAACGAGTTCAAGCTCTTGAAGATCGACGCGGTGCCGGATGGCTTCGATTCCGGTTTCGATGCGATCTTCCACGTCTCGGCGAACCGCGACCACCTCACCCGCGAGGAAGCGGCGTCGGAGCCGGAGGCAATTGAGTGCGAGAAGGTCAAAGCACGCGACCTGCCGGACTTCGTCATGGGGTATTTTCTGTTCAGTCGACAGGTCGATGGCACCGGGCCTGTGAAGAGCCAGGGTGATCTCTTCTCGATGGTCGGCTCCATTCAGATGCCGTGGTCGCCGGACTTCCCGTCTACCGCCCCATCCGACAAGCCGTTCGTCTCGCTCGTCACGGGCCTTACGCTCGCCCCGCCGACCGGCGCGGCGACGGTTGGCCATCGTGAAGGCTCGGTCGCGCTCGAGCGCAGCGACATTGACGGCGTCCCGCACTGGCGGCTGCAATTCCGCATTTTCAACGAACGCGGCCAAACCCTGGTCGTCCCGGGGAAACTGTCCGTGCAGGGCCGCCGCGACGGGCGGCTGACGCGGGCAATCGCGGCGACGTAGGCGGGGGCGCGAAGAGACTCGAGCAACAACATTCTTTGCACACGGAGGCGACACAATGGTGAAGACAGACTTAGTGAAGCGAGTAGCCTTCTCGTGGCCGGAAACAGACACCGGCTACGTCCTTGTACAGCTCGACTTTCCAGACACGAACTCGAACTCGGGTAGCCTATTCTCGTGTCAACTGTCCATCGATGACATGACACCGAACGATGACTGGCAATCGACGGACCTACAACAGAGAATCGGTACTGGATCTGGCCTCGGAGTGGTTGGCACGATTTCGCTTCCACGCAACCGAGTCGACCGAGAACCGCTTGTATCACTTAGGTTCCTCTCGTTGTTTGGTTTGATAACAAACATCGTGAATCACAGTACCATTCATTTCACGATCAACGCGAACGTACGATGTACATCGACAGAGCGACAAGGGGGCAGGATTTGGCTCGTTAAGGCTGAGATTCTCTCCGGCGGTTTTGTCTTCGACGACGGCGGCATTTTCTCGGATTCGTTCATCAAGCTTATCTGGCCAGCTAACATTACTGAGCCATTCCGCGGTATCTTCTTCACCGGAAGTGAACTGCAGATCGAAGTGGGTAAAGTCGACGCGATTCGACGTTTCCGCCTACTCGGTGTCGACCGCAACGATACCGGCGATGCGCAGCGAGCCGTATGGGAACACGTCGAAAGCCGCACTCTCCTCAGTGAACTTGGTGGAGAAGTGATCCGGTTTCCGAACGGCAACATCTTCGAGGATCACCGCCGGGCAAGGCAGCCCATCGAAGGTTTGGAAGCTTCATTTCAACAGGTCGGCAAACAATGTACGGCGCTCAACATCGCCGTCACGCGGCCCGATGGTGCATTGGGTGGATCGCCGATTGTCGTCGTTTCGGGCATGGACACTTCCACATCGGCGGCACGTGAGTTCACACGGATCGACTGGACGGTCGCGTTCGACACAAATGCTGGGTTCGCCGAGCGGACGCTCTGGCAGCCACGGACGCTTTCCCGAAAGGACGGTAAGTTCGTTCTAAGTGATGTCGATGAAGTTGAGCGTGCCTTGCAAGGTGACGAGGCTGCAACTTTGCCTATCGTCGCGACATGGGGCAAGACCGGCGGCATCGTGCCGACTTTGCCCCTGACACGCTTCGTCGGCACGGCGGACCAGGGCGGCAGCGCGCCACCCCGCGACCTGTGGTTCCAGGCCAAGTCGAGTGTTTTCCCAGAGTTGCCCGCCTCGTGGGCGCACATCAATGCGCCGACGGCTCCGGCTGATCCGGCTCGGGATGCCGCTACTGAAGCTCGATTGAGTGGACCCATCCGCATCAACGTTGGGCCGACTGATGCTCCCTGGACGACGACGATCACGCCAGCCGCTGGCCCCGGTACGGCAGCCCGGCTGACACTGACACTTCCTGCAGCGGGTGTCGGCAAGGCTGAGCTAGCCTTCGCACGACCCAACGTCGCGGTTGAGTCTCCGGCGATCAACTTCTACACGGAAGCGCTCAACGATCCAAAGTCGGTGCCCAACGAACGTGAACCGCACCTGTCCAGTCGCAATCGCGTCGACAAACTGCTGTTCGTTCATCGCCCCGAGTCGGCGGGCGAACGGCCGACCGTAGCCGCGGCGGGCGGCCCCGAGCCGCACCTGTTGTGTGCTTACACAAAGGGCAGTTTTGAAGTCCGCCATGCCACGGCGGCGGAACTCTACCTGCCCGCGGAGCACGCGCTGGTCGATCCCGTCTCGGTCACCCGCGGCAACCTCGTCGGGCGGCAATCGGTATCGTTCCCGCTCGTCGAAATCCCGAACGCCAGCTTCGTGCAGATCCGCCACACGATGGGAACCACGAACGAGACCAAGAACACGATTGTGGAAAGCGCCCTCGATCTCACGGGCAAGTTGACCGACTTAACGAACGTGACGAATGCCTTCACGGGTTTCTTCCTCCAGTTGTCCCCCCCCGATGGTTCGGACCGTGCCGTGGTCGTCGCACGCATCCGCTCACATACCCTCGGCACGGACGCGACCACCGTCGTGGTCGATCCGGGGCCGCAACTCGTTGGCTTGGCGACTGACGTCATTTATGCACTAGCAGTCGGGCCGACGCGGCTTTCGTTACCGCGCGATGTGAACCACGGCCTCGTCCGCATCGCCGTGTCGAACTTCGGGATCGTGGCGGGTACCGACGGCGTGCCGATGCTGAAAATCGATGTGAAGTCGATCCGCGCCGATGCGGCCCAGTCGGTGTTCGCGCTGCACCCGTGGACCGAATGGGGGCCGACGAAGAACAACGGCACGAAGACCGGTCTGGCTCGGTTGCACCACCGTAATCTGATTCAGGAACATGACGAATTCGAGTCTTCTTTCGAAGACCGCTTCCCGCCGGATGGCCCGCAGCCCGATCCGGCGACGGGACAGATACCCAGCCCGCTGCTGCCCCTCGGCGACTTCGTCCGCGCCGTGCGCGACCGCTATACCGAGGCTTCCGGCAATGTGCTGGACGGAACCGCAGCATCGAGAGCGGTCACGAACTGGTTGCCGCACACCACGGCAAAGGCCGAGGTTTCCTTCGATCTGTCGGGTTCGCTGCCCGTGACGACGTTGACGAACGACAATGTCTTCGGCAAGCAGTCACTCAAGTTGCGCAAGGCGAACGATGCAGATGCGGAACTTCACTGGCTCGATACATCGGTACGGGTGAACTCGGTGAAGGTCGGCGCAGTAACAGATGTGACTTTGGAGAAGACGGACGCGAGCGATGTTACCTCCCGGCGGGCGCTCGATTCCCACGTACCGTTACTGTTCAATCGGCACGACGTCTCGGCGCTGGCATCCGCCGCGTTGCCCGGCGACGGCAACCGTGCGGTCGTCATCGTCGGCGGTGGCAATCAGCCCGCAGTCGGTTATCTCTACTCAGACCCTGGAACGGTACTCGGGAACACCGGCCAGCTCTTCGAAGGCAAGCCGCTGCGGGACATCGGGCTGACGCAGCACGGCGGTGTGCTCCGAGGACTCGTCATCACCGACGATGGCTCTCTGAAGCGGTTCCGCGTTTCGGTCACTGGCAACACAATCACCCTGAACGATGTCGCCGTCATCGACATTCCCGGTGCTAGGACCGTTGCCTGTGCAGCATTCGACGCATCGGCGAAATGCGCAGTTCTTTCCGATTCCGTTCTCTGGGTCAATGCGGAAAGCGGGGTCACGTCCAACGTGCCTGGCTCGACCGGTGCGACGGCGGTTGCGATGCACTTTGCCGATGAGACGTATCGTGTCGCCTTCGGCAAATCAGACGGCAGCGTCGTCGTTCGCAGTGAAACAGGCGTGACGACGCTGCCCGCGCGCCCTCCGAAAGGCGATTCAATAGCGAAACCGATCCGAAGTCTTCGGTTCATCCTCGACGGCGGCCTTACACGAGTCGTTGCCTGTGATGGCACACCCTACGTCAGCACGTGGGGCTTCGACACGGACGAAAAAAAGTGCGTCATCGTTCAACAGCCTGCGGATGCTCTGGTCATCGTTCAGAGTACCGTTGCGGACATCGACGGTCGCGGCTCGGAAAACGTCTCGTTCTTCGGCATCGGTCTTCGCTCCGGTGAGGTACGTATCTCGGCGGCACTTCGCACAAAACTTGCCGAGATACGCGTCTTCGATGCGGCGGCGCCGATCACAAAGCTGCACCTCTCGACGGCCAAGGCCAATGAAACGGCACTTTGTCTCGCAGGAACGAGCGCGGGCACAACGCTCGGCTGGAACTTACGTCAGGGCAACGACTGGCCGGCGGAAGCGTTCCCTTGCCAGCAGCCCCAGACCGTGATGGATGCTCTCGGAGTCGTCCGTGAGGTTCCGGCCTCAGGCAAGCTGCCGAATCTCGTCGTCGACAGATTGTCCCAGGCAACCCACGAGTACCGCTCGATCTCGACGGATAACTACCGCTTGTCGAACCCCCTGCCCGACAAGGCTGATGGCAACTTCACCGAATTCATCCTCAAGGCGGACGCTTTCAAAGTGAAGAAGGCGGATGGCACCGTCGAACCTCGAACATTTCCCGATGGTGACTTTAGCCCCGGAACATGCTTCTGCACCTCGACCATCACAGCCGAAGACCAGACCACGACACTAGCCGCCTTCGACCATTGGCCACGGCTGGACGGCGTACCCTTTTTCGTCGAAACCATACGGAAGATCGTCGTCGTCGATGAAACAGGAGAGTTGAAGGAAGTCGAACTGATCGGCATTCTGCTGAATCCCGACGAGGTCGCCGCAGGACAAGACGACGCCGATGCCCTGACCAAACCCGGTGCAGTGATCCGTGCCCTGAGCCGAGCCAACAGGATCGTGTTGAAGTTCACCCGTACGGGAACCGAGTGGACGACGAGCATCGTAAGCGGGACGGTCGATTGGCCGATGGCTGTTAACCGACCGACCGTCGGGAATGGCGTTCCGGGTGCCGTCGCCCGCGTCGTGGGTAACGCCGAACTGGATGCCGAGGGAAGACTTTCGGTGGCGGTCGGTCTCGCTGTATCACATGCTTTGGTCTTTGGTCGCTTGTGGCCGTTCCAAGGTGAGCCGATTCAGCTTCGTGCCCGTTCAGTCTTCACGAGCATCGGCAAGTCGTGGCTGCAGTCAGGCTTCGAATTCGTGTCCAGCGAAAAGAATCGTTTGCTCCACATCGACTCTCAGTCCGCACCGCCGACGGCGAACCTGCCTGTCAATCTCCAGGTCGAAGCGAATACGGCGTTGCGTCTACGGAAACTGACGGCGCAACTTGGAGAGAACCATCGCGTGACCTTCGACTGTGATATCGGAGGAACTAACTACACGGCACACCACAATCTGCAACAGGGCGACACGGAATGTTTCATGCTTGCAAAGAAGAATGAAAAGGCTGCAGACCTTCATGGCGTGCTCTTGCTTTCTGCCGCGGGTGATTTGAGCGCCAAGCCTGGGGACTTCGATCCTACCGTCGGCCCGCGTCGGTTGGTGGCCGTGCTCGCCGAAATCAAGCAATCGACCACAAAGCGAAATGTCGCGATAACCGTTGGTGTGACGCCATCGAAGCAGGTATCCGCAACCGTTCTGCAATCGACGCTCACGGTACATCGACGCGAAAACACATCGGCGGGTGATGCAACCGATCCAGCAGAGACCCAAATTGCCGTGGTCGGCAGTTTGCACGTCGAACTCGAACTCGATCCCGCAAAAATCAAGGAAGGCAAGGACAAGAAGGAGGCGGAGAAAGAGAAGGACGCGAAAGACGACCAGGGTGGGAAGCACGATGTGCCACCTCCCGTGGCCGCGTTGACTCTTCTACTAGAAGGAACCTCGTCGGGCACGAAGGGGATGAGTGGATTACTTGTCTACTCTCTCAAAGGCGTGGCCATTCTACAGTCCCTGATCCGCTGCGAGATCACGTTGAGCAACGCCAACGAGGTGACGGCACTCAAGTTCATCGACGATGTCTTCTGGTGCCAAGCCGTGACCACGAACAAAGGCATCGGCGAAGCGACGATCCTGTTCGACCAGCCAGGCACGGTCGGTGCGGGCTACCGCGTGCTTCCGATGGACGAATCGCGGGATGGCACCAGCGGCTTCTTCAAGCTCGGCCTCGCCGGCGGGAACGATCTTCGGCTCAAGTTGTACTCCGTCCCGCCCGGCGCGGTGCCATTGATGCCCGAACTGGAACCGTCGCGACTGCAAGCCCCGAACCGGCTTGGCGAGAACAACGTGCGGCTGATCCACCGCCGCGGTGCGGGTTTGGTTCTAAGGCCGGACATGCCGACCGTCCGCTGGGGCAGGGTGGCGGCAACGGCGAGTAACACGGATCAGGAACCAACCATTGAGAAGAAGCTTGTTTTGGAACCGGTCGTGGTGGTCGGCGGTGCGAATGGACCGTTGACACGACTGCGGCAGGATGGCTGGCTCGAACGGGTGATGGACTCGGGGAACGAGCACCTACGGACAGACGGGCTGTTCGTCCTCAATGCGGACTCCGCGGTGGCGGGCTTTGAAGCCGTCAGTGGACTCGAGGCTCGTACGCAAGGCAGTGAAATTCAAGTCGATCCCGAACAAGAGCGACTCCGCACTCGTGACGTTCTCCGCACGACGAATGCACAAGGCATCGCAATTCGCTACATGATCCAGACGGGTCAAGATGCGGAAATAGGTTTTGTCGATTCGCCTTTCTACGAACATGCAGGCAGCATTGAAGCAGTGTCTGTGGGCACTTCGATCGTGGTCGCAGTTGAGCAAAGTGTTATTGCTGCGCCGCTCCAAATGGCTGTCGCCGTTACGGAATTGCCTGGATTGTCTGATCGCTACGTACTTGCCGATCTGCCCGCGGACTTGAACGCGGATGTTTGCTGCCTAGCCCATCGCGGTTATCGGCTGATGCGGAAGAAGTTACAGTCCCACGTCGCGGATATCACACCGATTCTTCACGTCGCCGAGGTGCCCGCCTTCCGCGAACCGGCGCGGCTTATGTCTCCTTCGAGCCACGCTTGGCATGCCACGGGCGGCGATTTCATCCGGCCGTTCTTCCCGCGCCGGCTCGATTGGGAACTGGCGGCGGACAAGCCCGGGGCGATGTTCCAGATGTTCGCCCAAGCCCGCATCACCGATGGCGTCGGCAACTCGCGCCGCGAACCGCAGATCGACTTCGCGCTCCGCGAGCCGCAGTTCATCGCAATCAAGGGGTGCGTTACCGCGGCGGTCGCTTGGGAATCTGAAACCAGGCTGAAGCCGGTCGGCAACCGATTCGACGCGACGCTGGTCTGGACGGAAACCGTCGCTACGGTGCCCATCACGGCGGACGCGACTATCGTCAGCTTCGTGCGGAGCGCGGACGGCAGCCTAAAACTTCCGACTGCCCCGCTGCAGTTGGTCGTCGAGTTCAATGGCGAAGGCTTCGCCGTCCAACCGGCCGATGCCGCCGTGCCGGCCTATCGCATCGAAGCGCAAGCGCAGAAGGGGTCGAATGACACGAAGGCCCCGCAGGTTCGCACGAAGCCAGCGGCGACGTATCTGGTCTCGAAGATTCCTTTCGATCAGATCGCCGCGCCGGTTGCCTTCGCGTCCGGCGCTGGCGAATTCCAGGTCGCCAAGGTCGACGGGTTTTGGACGGTGCCGGCCGACATCGCGATCGTCTCGGGCACGGAATACACCTTCACCGGTTTCGCCGATCCTGCCCTGAATGCGCGGCATCGCCTCGTCGCCTTCGCCGGCAGACTGAACCTGATGCAGGACACCGCCGACGGCATGCTTACACACGCCGTGGGCTCGAAGCTGTCCGTCAAGTTGGGCGACGCGGCCGAGGCGAGGCAAGCAACGGTCGTCTCGCGGCGGCCGTTCTGCCTCCGCGTCGAGGGCGCCCGGCCGGAGGACGGCACCAAGGTCGTCATGACCGAAGGCGACGGCATCCGCGGCGTGCAGACCGGCGCGACGAACCCGCCGCTTCACATCGCCCAAACCGGCGTCGGCAACGAGTGCATCGTCGTAACGCCGACCGTTGCGGCCGGCACCGGCGGCGACGGTCGCGGCTCGGCCGTCCACGCCGAAGTCGTGCCGTACTTCGAGGCGGCGGTGCGGCGGAAACTCAAGATCGCCGTCGATACCGCCCGCACGTTCGAAACGGCATTCCGAATCGCGGCGACTCCCGGCTTCGCCGCCGGAGACTTCGTCCGCGTTGCCGAGGTGAAGTTCCCACAAGTCCTCGGCGTCTTCCGTCTGCTCGAGGAATCAACGGGTATGACCCTCTTTCTCGCGCGGCCCAGTGTCGGCAAGCCCGCAACCGCGACGACGCAGGGCACGGCGGGGGCGTTTCTGGCCACGGACTCCAAGCCGGTTCCACTCGCCAAGGTCGTGGGCGGTATGCCGATCACGATCGAATTGAGTGCTGACAAGGTCTGGCCGACCGGCACGGCCGTCGCCGTGTCCGGCCTCTCGGACGTGCCGGAAGCCAACGGCATTTGGATCGTCCGCGGCACCGGCGACGCGAAAACGTTCGAGCTGTACGAACCGCCGGCGGCGGGGACGATGCCCGACACGTTAAAAGAGATCGACGCGGTCGTTTCCGTCGTCACGCGGCTCGGCGACGCCTTCGAGCGAAGCCTATCGATCCCGAGACTCCGGTACGATCCGCAGTGGGATGCGAAAGATCGGCCGCAATTGCAACTGCTGTGGGCGGGGCGAACGGCCTTTGCCGCCGCGGACGGCACCGGCATCGCATGGCGCGTCGGCGGCGCACTGGTCGAACTCTACGAGCAGCCCAAGCAGATCAAGTTCCTCGCGCCTTCGCTCCTTGCGGCGAAACTCGCCTTCGTACTCACGGCTAAACTCGACAGCGTCGTGAAGTTTCAGCGTACCATCCTGTTCGGCGATGCACCGCCCGCGTCGAAGGCCGAAGCACGAATCGACGGCACAACATTCATCTTGGAAATCAAGAACAACCGCGAGGCGCTATCGATCAAAATGCCGTCGTCCGCTACGAAATTCACGAGCGTGCTGCACGTAGTAAAATCGCTGCCGAGCGGCGCGTTGGTCTACGATGCCAAAACCATTCCCGCACAAACGTGACCGCCGCACTCGTAGCTGCTACTCGACGATCAGCACCCCGATGTCCCGGCCGCGGTAAGTGCCGTCTTTGTGCCACTCGGCAAGAGTGGTGTACTTGTCTAGAAAGAGCGAGATGAACGAAGACCACTGACTCGGGCGGATCGTCGGGCAGCCGTCCGATCCACGCTCGCTGTTGAAACCGTTATGGATGTGGATCGAATTCGATTCTTTTTTGTCAGGATTGTCGCTCAGTACGGGAACCATCTTGTCCTCGTTGACGATCAAGGCGGGCCGAAGCGCGACGCTTCCGGTTTTCACGATGAGGTCGGCCGCGGTCGGGTTTCCTTCCCGTTTGTGAAAACCGAGCTGAAGGCGGTACCAGCCGTTTACGAGCCGGCCTCTCTCCATCATATCGTCCGGCAGGACGGCACCCTGCGCGGTCAGGATCGGCTGTACGCCCGTCGCATCGATCCGGTCGACCGTCACCTTGCACTCGTAGAGAGCATCGTTCTCCGTGGTCGTCGGATCGTTGGCGATCACGTTGCCGATCTTGAAGCGGATGATGTGAAGCATCGTGCTGGCGAAAATTTTGGTCCAGGTATTCGGGCCCACTATGCCGTCGGCGGTCAGGTCGTTGGCGGTTTGGTAGGCCTTCACCTTTTCCTTTGTGCCGTTTCCGAAATCACCGTCGACGGCAAGCGTCGATCCGGTGACGTTGTTGATGCCTGCCTGGAGGAGGGTGACTTCGTAACGCTTCATGCCGGCTTGGACGGTTGCGGGCCAGACGATTGCCATTCGGAACTCCGTTTTGAGAAGGTAGAACACAGCCGAAAGCCCCGCCCACACGGGCAGTGGCCTTAGCGTAGTGGCTTATTGTAGTAGAGAACGAAGTGCCAGTGAGCACCACCGTGGTTCTCGACATACTTCGAGAAGGGCAGTCCCTTCCAGGCGTAGTACCCGGACACCGACACTTCCAACGCCTTGCACATCCAGGCGACCGGCCACTTGTCGGCGTGGTCGGCCACGAACGCGAAGGTCAACTCGGCGGGTTGTCGAAGGTACACCCCCCGGCGGATCGCGTGATTGACAGGTGAGGTAAGTTCGGTGGCATCCGTTTCCCCTGGAGGATGCCGCCATGCGTGCTGTCCTTGGTGCCCGTCGCCGCAGGGTTTACGCGCAATAAGGGCTTGCGCCCGTTGGGGTTTGGTTGTTAGGGCGTGTTGACGATTGAAGCTCGTCGGAGCCGTACGAACCCGAGGGCCAAGTGGACGACCCCGAGGAACGTCGCCTTCAGCTTCTCGTACCGGGTCGCGAACCGGCGGAACTGCTTGGCCGTCCCGAACAGGCGCTCGACCCGGTTCCGCTCCGTGTACCCAATCGGCTCCCACGCCCACCGGTCCGGGTTCCGGTTCGCCCGCAGCGGAATGTTCGGATTCACGTTCCGGGCCGGGCACGCGGATCGGAGGGCGTCCCCGTCGAACACCTTGTCCCCGACGACGGCGTCGATCACCGGAACCCGCTTCAACGTGCGGTCGAGCATCGGGACCAGGAGCGGGGCGTCGCCCGCCTGCCCCGGGACGACGTCCACCACGATCGCCGTGTTCTCGTCGGCCGACGTCACAATGACCTTGGTGGAGAAGCCGCCGCGGCTCCGACCCAACCCCTGAAGGGTCGCCGACCGCGTGGCCCCGATCCGCGTGACCTTCCGCCTCGCCCCGGCCGCGTGCTGGTGTGCCCGGATGATGGTGCTGTCGATGAACACCCGGCGGACGCTCCCGAGCACCTGGTCCGCGGTCAGCCGCTCGAACACGGCCGCGAGACGACCGGAGGTCACCCACCGGCGGAATCGGTGGTACACGGCGTCCCAGGCTCCGAACTCGGCCGGGAGATCCCGCCACGGGACGCCCGTCCGGGCCCAGTACAGTAGGGCCTCCAGGAACATCCGGTCGGGGAGGGCGGGCTTGGCCCCGCCCGTGTGCCGCTTGGCCTGCTCGACCGCCGGGCCGAGGGTCGCCCACAGGTCATCCGTGATCATGTACCGCACGCGATCCGAGCCTCCAGGGTACGAAGAATGACGCAACATTCTTCGACCCAAGGGCTTCAATCGTCAACACGCCCTAGTATCGATTTCCACCCGGAGGGCGTTCGATGTCGCTCCCCCTTATTGCGGTGTTCACCGACCTGACCGATCCCTCGCCATGACCACAACAAACTCTATGCGTTGTCCGACATTTTAGTGATCGCCACCTGTGCGGTGATCGGCGGCGCCGACTCGTGGGAGGCCATCGCCTCCTACGGGCGGAGCAAGGAACCGTTCTTCCGCCGGTTCCTGACCCTGAACAACGGCATCCCCAGCCACGACACTTTCTATCGCGTGTTCGCCACCGGCGATCCGAACGCGTTTGCCGCGGCGTTCGGCCGGTGGATGGCCTGGCGTGCGAGGCGGTCGGTCTGGTGCCGATCGCTCTCGACGGCAGGTCGGTCCGCGGGATGAAAAAGGGTACGGCCATCGGATGCTTGCACCTCGTGAGCGCTGGGCCAGGACGAACCGGTTGACCCTCGGTCAGGTGAGCGTACCGGACGGCTCGAACGAGATCGCGGTGATCCTGGATTTGCTGACAATGCTCGGGTTGGCAGCGGCGATTGTCACCCTAGACGCGTACGGGTACCAGAAGAAGATCGCCCGGCAAATCCGGGCGCAGGGCGGGGAGTACCTGTTGGCGGTGAAGGGCAATCAGCCGGCGCTGCTGGCCGCTGTGGCGAGGGTTATTTTCGGACGCGTGCGAGGCGGACTTCGTGGGCGTGACCTTAGACCAACATGCGACCGACGAGGTGGGCCACGGCCGCCACGAAGAGCGGTCCGTGACGGTGATCCCCGACCCGAAGGGACTGCCCGCGGGTTGGCCGGACGCGCACGCGGTCGTGCAGGTGAACCGGGAGCGGACGGTGAACGGGGTGACTGTCTCCACGA
>JAYSXU010000418.1:0-1463 GCA_043716965.1 Fimbriiglobus sp. | reverse complement strand
CAAACAACTCTTGGCACGGCCTGAATAGGTCGTCCGTCCACTGCTTCAAGTCCGGCCCGTTGTCGACCACATCGCCGAGGTGGATCACAAAGTTCGGCCGGCGTTCCCACATCAACTTGGCTACCTTGCCGGTGATGACGGGGTTGCGCTGGGTATCGCCGATCACGGTGAAAGAATAGGCGTCCGCGGTGTCGACGGCGGTGAAGAACGTGGACGGTTTACCGATGAACTTCTTGCCGTCGGCGTCGGTGCAAACCATGCGGTAGAAGTACTTTGTTTTCGGTTGCAAGTTGTCGATTTTGATCTCGTGGAGCCTATCGGCTTTGTCGACTTTGGCGACTTTGTCCGTGGGGAACACGGTGCCGTATTCCAGTTCACAGGTCGTCGGTGTCGGGGTTTCGCCCATCACCACAATGCTGGTTCGCGTGGCGTATTGGAGGTACGGTTCCATCACGAACTTCGCCGTCGCGGGTTCTGGAACGATCGGTTGCTCGTCGGGGGTTGTGGCCGAGGTCGTCCGCATGAGCACTGCCAGAACGCCGATCACGGCAATGCACGAGCCGGCTAAAAGCCATTTGCGAAAGGGCATCGTCGGTACTCCAAAGGAATGGTCGTGATCGTGATTTTAACGGTTGGCTCGTTCACCCGTAATGAGCCGGGCCGTGCGATTTCGGGTGATGTAGTTCCACGACCACTGGAAGAGAACCATCATGCGGTTCTCGAAGCGGGCGAGATACAGAATGTGGATGAACAACCAGGCGAGCCAGGCGATGAACCCACTCAGCTTGATCCCTTTGCTCTCCAGGACAGCGCGCGAGCGGCCGATGGTGGCCAAGTTGCCTTTGTCGAAGTAGCTGAAGGGCTTCAACGCGGTTTGGCCTTTGAGACGACGCATCAGTGTGTTCGCCACGTACTGGCCCTGTTGCAAGGCCACCGGGGCGACGCCGGGGAGTTGTTTGCCGGCAGAATCTTTCATGAAGGCCATGTCACCGATGGCGAAGATATCCGTGCGAGTGCCGACGGTGCAATCGGGGTTCACCACGATCCGGCCGGCCTTGTCGAGTGTCACGCCGCCGATGGCCTCGGCCAGCAGTTTCCCGAGTGGATTGGCTTTGACTCCGGCCGCCCAGACCACGCACTCCGTGGCCACCGGTTCGATGATTCCACCCCGGTCGATGGTCACCCGGTCGGCGGTGATGTCGGTCACCCGGCAGTTCAACCAGAGTTCAACACCGATCTGCGACAACGACTCTTGGGCCCGTTTCGAGAGCTTCTCGGCGAAGCTTTGGAGCACCCGTTCGCTGTTTTCGACGAGGATCACGCGGGCATCGGCGGGGTCGATGCTGCGGAAGTCGCGCCGCAATGTTTGCCGGGCGAGTTCGGCGATGGCGCCGGCCATTTCTACCCCTGTCGGCCCACCGCCGACCACCACGAAGGTGAGGTGTTTTTTGCGGTTGGCCACG
>JAYSXU010000417.1:0-4346 GCA_043716965.1 Fimbriiglobus sp. | reverse complement strand
GAGCAAAGGGTGAACGCGATTTGCAGCCCGCTGACGATTTCTTGCGTCGATTTCCCCTGACTTTCTGGTGTTTTCACTTCAGCCCGATCGCGCACAATCGCTTGCACCGCCGACTGCACCGAAGTCATTTTCGCGTTCGGTTCCAACAGCACGTCAATCCGGTTTACCCGTGCCGGAGAGACGACATCCCACACTGCTTCACCTGCCATCCCACCTACGACGCCAGCCGTGGCAACGGTTGGCCCGGCACGCACGAACCGGGCGGCTTGGACGATCTCCATGCCGACGACGTTTTTGCCCAGCATCGCCACCGGGGATTTTTCATCGCACTCGAAGTATCCTGCCGGCAAGCACTCCACTTGTTGCGAACCGAACTTCACGAGCAGCGCCGCCGTCGGGTCTTTGCGAGACAGCACCCATTCGTCGTAGACCGATTTACTCAACACCACGATTCGCCGTGTGATGGCGAGCTTGGCCGTGGCCCAGTTTTCTTCGAGCGTCTTGGTGAACTTCACACCGAGCGGATTTTCTTTCTGCGGGTTCAACCAATCCAGCGTTAACTCCACGCCGATCAGAATCGCGGCGCGATTGTTCTGCCCCGGTAGTGTGACCTTCTCCACGACCAACGGCTGCACCGACTTCACGCCAGGAATGTTCGCGGCCCGAATGTCATCGACCACAGAACGGTTCACGCCGAAGTCACCGTTGGTGACGAAGAGATCACCCACGCCCAACGGGGTGTTCGTCGCCGTCGCGGCGGATTCGATGCACTGGTTCAAAATGCGTGACGAGACCAGCGTGGCGACACCCAGCGCAATGCTGGCAACAATCAACGCGGCGCGGTCCCAACGGTGGATCAAGTAACGAAGGCTGAGCAGACGATACAGTGGCGGCATCATGCACCAGAATACGCCGACGGAAGTTATCCGCGGGCTGGGAGAATCGGGGTATCAGATTCCAGCAATCCGTCGCGGATCTTGACGAGTCGCGTGCCGAACTGGGCGGCACTGGGGTCGTGCGTCACCATGACGACGGCCCGCCGCCCCGGTTCCGGCAAACTGGCGAGCAGTGATAGGATTTCGCGGCTGTTCACGCTGTCCAGGTTGCCAGTTGGCTCATCACACAACACCGCGTCCGGCTCACTCACGAGTGCCCGAGCCACCGCGACCCGCTGCATCTCCCCGCCGGACATTTCCTCGGGGAAGTGTTCGGCCCGATGCACCAGCCCGACCCGTTCGAGACTCGCACACGCGCGGTTGATTGATTCTTTGCGGTTCGCCCCACCCAGAAGCAAGGGCAGCGCCACATTTTCCGCCGCCGTCAACGTCGGCAACAGATTAAACGCTTGAAACACGAACCCGATCCGCGTCCGCCGCAGCAACGACCGTTGCGTGTCCGAGAGGGATTGCAAGTCCTGCCCCTGGAAGATCGCCCGCCCCGTCGTCGGCGTGTCGAGCGCCCCCATCAGGTGCATTAGCGTCGATTTCCCCGACCCCGACGGCCCCATAATGGCGACGAACTCACCGCCGTTCACGGCCATCGACACCCCCCGCACCGCGTTCACAACGCGCCGACCTTGTTCGTAGGTTTTGGTCGTTTCAATCAGTTCAATCATGGTCACCGAGGGGGTTTGTTCCAACTGTCCCAGTTCGAGAAGCATGCGAGGTACAACCGAGCGTCGTCCGCCGATTTCACACTCGCCCAGTGCGCGAACGCCGTTTCGGCTTCTTCGATAAACCCAATCGCAGTCGGGCGAGTAAATGTTTTATCGAGATCGCAGTCCGCCCTGTGACGGGCTTGTTGTAACCGTGTGACCGCGTCTGAAACAGATCGAAGTTGTGGCGAAATTTCAAACGGTTCCTCAATAGATCGCATTGATTTCGGCAGTTGACCTCTACTGAACTCAAGTGACACGTTTCGCACATCCGCGTGGCTGAGGGTTCGTGCGATCCGAGACGCCGCCGCCGGATCATCTCTCACAAACAGCCGGGCGGCATCTGTTGTTAAAAGATGAAATAAGGCGTAGTAAGCATTAGAAATCGCCCGACGAAGGTTGACCTGTTTCGGTCGCCGACGGTCGATCGTGGCTAACATTCGGGCTTGAATTAGCAGGTCGTCAGGAAGACTCATGGGTCAAGGCCTCCGTTTCATCGTATTCGTCGCTCTGAGCGACCGAAAGGAACGAGATAAACGGGAACCGGACTTGGTCGATCAATTGGCACAGGTCACTCAGAACCGGGCGGACTTGCCGGGTGTGTTTCATGAACTCGTCGTCCGTCACGTAAGCGGAAGCAGACAGGTAGGCCCAAATCCAGATCCCCGGATCGCCGTACCAGTCGTTGTCCGTGTTGAACCGCAGTTCTACAAGCTCGTTCAACTCCGGTGGCGGGTTGGAGGCGAGGGCCAGCACCATTCGCTTGCCTGTTGTGAAGGCGTCCGCGTCGGCGTAGCGGTCGAACTCCAGGAGGTGGATGATTTCGGCGAGGGCTGGGCGGGCGGTCTCGATCTGTTCGGCTGTCGGAGCGGGGCGATACGGGTTCAGCGGCTTTGTCACGGCTTGGAAGGTATGGACGGCTTGGACCAACCGATCGCGGCCGGCGGGGGTGAAATACTCGTCCACGTTCGCTTCATCCCAGCCGGTCATGGTTCGGGACGTGAGCCACTTCGTGGCGTTTCGCAACCCCTTGTCGATGATTTCCGCGTCGATCGGCGCCGCGTCCGGCGGCGGGCCGCCGTACTTGTAGAAGGAGGCTGCCGCTCGCACGCTTTGCCAGAATTCTTTCATGCTCATGTCATCCTCCGGTTCAGCGGCGGCGGTTATTTCGCCACGGTTGCGAGCAAGTCCAGCACGGTCTTCGTGATCGTGTCGGACGCAGAAACTTCGAGGTAACTGGAGCGGGCACGCCAGGTTTCGTAGCCGCCCCAGCGGTGTTGTTGCGGGGTGGGCAGGTAGCCGTTGTAGCCGTTGGCGAGCGACACGGTGAACGTCGGCTGGAGGGGCGAGCGGCGCTTGATCTCCAGGCCGATTTCGGTGAAGACTTCGCACGGGATGCCGACGACGCCGAGCGAACCAACCCGCATCGCTTGGAGTTTCATCTTCACGGTGTCCGGGTACTTTGCAAGCAGCACGGTTTCGCGGGCGTAGATTTCTTCGACCCCACGCAACTCACGGTTCGCGGCCTTCGCCAGGATGTCGTTCGCCCGTTTCAACTCGGCATCGGTTGGCTTGCGGACCTTCAACTCAATTTCGGTTTCGGCCACTGCGAGAGAAGCAGACGGCGAAAATTTAGCTTGATCGTAGGCTTTCTTCGCGGTGGTGGCGACGACATCGGCGACGAGTCGCAACCGCTCACCCGGCTTGGACGGCAGGACCGCATCACGGAAGTTGACATTATTCACGTCGCCGCTCGTGCCATTGAACAGGGCGCCGACGAACTTCGGTTCGCCGTCACCCGCGTTGATTTTACCCGCGACCAGTTCACTAAACACGCCGAAGTAGTCCGCCGAGAGTGCGGGCAAACCGCCGACGTAATGCAGTGAATAGTTGCCGAACAACGCGATCGGCTTCCCGGCTTTCGTGCGGGCCGCAAGGATCGACACGCCCGGATCGGTCGGCCCGGCAGACGCGAGCAGGGCCGGATTCTGACTGCCGGGGTTCATGCGAACCAGATCGGTCGTGTTGCCGAACGGGTCGCGGTTCTCTACGCTTGGCTTGATCCACCACCGGCGGTTGAACACCTGCGTCGGCTCATCAACCACGCTCCAGCCGAGTTCCGCATCGGCGAGGTTGGCGTTCGCCTTCTCGATCCCCTCCGCGATTTTGCCCGGCAGCCACGCGACGTATTTCTCGTCCGGGTTGCTCTGAAAGACCCCGGTCGAAGTCGGCGCCGAGTGCGTGTGGGTCGCGGAGATGAGCATGTGGCTAGTCGGAATGCCGGTCTTCGCCTTCGCCAGTTCCTTCGCCTTGTCGAGCAGGTCGCGCGGCAACATGCAGCTATCGACCACGACAAGGGCGAGCTTCGTCGTGCCGTCGTCCAACACAAGACAGCGGGCGTGCAGCCGATCGTGGGCGGACTTCGCCTGGTTGTCCGCCATACCGCCGTTGACGGAGATCGGAAAATGCTCCGGCGTCACGTCCATTGCGAACGCGCCCGCCCGCACCGTTGGCTTCGGGTCCGCCGCGAGCGACGGAGTTGCAAACGCGAGCAAGACAACGAGGCTACGCATCATCGGACCCTCATAAAGCTTTCGGTCTTGTAGGTCGTGGTCGAGGCTTTGCGAGGCCCGACACGCGACTTCCACCGGACAACCAGCTGAACCATTTCCCTTCACGCTTTCATGTCGGG
>JAYSXU010000416.1:0-4346 GCA_043716965.1 Fimbriiglobus sp. | reverse complement strand
ACCTCCGCACACTGATCGAACGTCGCGGCACGATCCCACCGGCGGAGTGCGTGCGGTACATGCTGCAAGTCGCGGCAGGGTTGGCGCACGCCGTGACTCGGGGGGTGATCCACCGCGACATCAAGCCGAGCAACATCGTTGTGACCACCGATGGCAAGGCGAAGATCGTTGACATGGGCTTGGCGCGGAACCTGTCGCAAAGCGTCAACGGCGGTTTGACACAATCCGGCGTGACGTTGGGCACGTTCGATTACATCTCGCCCGAACAGGCCATCGACCCACGCCGGGTGGACATTCGCAGCGACATTTACAGCCTGGGGTGTACGTTCTATCACGCGCTAACGGGGCGGCCACCCGTCCCCGAAGGCACGGCGGCGAAGAAACTGAACGCCCATCAACATGAACCCGTCCTCGACCCACGGGTGCTGAACCCACAAATCCCGGACGAACTCGCCATCATTTTGGCCAAGATGATGGCCAAGGACGCCAACCGGCGGTACCAATCGCCGACCGAACTGATTGCCGTCCTCACCGCGATGGCACGACTACTGAACTTGTCGCCGGAAGCGATGCTCCAAGACCCGAGTGCGTTGCCCGCCGATAGTTCCACGGTTCAACTACTGCCGCAACCGCCGAAAATCTCCGTCGTGCTCGTGGCCGGAATTGCGGTCCTTGTCGCGGCAGTGGTGATTGTGGTTAGCTTGTCCAACACGAAATCGTCGAACCCGATCGTTCCGAAAATGTTCGATACGAACGTCGGGTTGGTCAAGTCGTCACCACCCGCCGTGGAAGGCTCCCTCCCGATTCCGCCGCCGCAACAAGTTGAACAAACCGTTGCCGTGGCGAACACACTCGAACAGTTTGTCGCCGCGCTCAAAAACCCCAGCGTCGTGGAAATTCAGTTGGAGCCGGGGCACCGCTACGACTTCACGAGGCTGTCGTCTGGACTTGTCGCGCAATCGAAAAAGTTGTTGATCGAACCGAAACCCAATGGCGTGGACACGCGGGCCGGGCCGCCGATCATTCGGCTTGCCGCCGTGGCAGTCGATCCGCTGACGCCGGGTGTCAGCCGGGCCGCGTCGTTGACGTTTGCAAAAATGGAGTCGTTGGCGTTTCGCGGCGTGCAGTTTGAAATCGCGGAGGGGCCGTTCACCGAAGATCGCCCGGAACGGTTCGCGGGGTTAGTGGTGTCGGACGTGGGCAAACTGGAACTGCTGGAGTGTCGGTTCGACGCGGATCGAGACCTTCAAACGACGGATGTCATCGGGTTGTCAGTCGTTCACAGCAACCGCGAAACGGCGAATCTGGTGAGCGTGAGGAACACGTACTTCGGCCTCCGGCGTGGGGTCGCCGTTCAACTCAGCGGGCGCATTACAGTCGATGTTCAGGAGTGCGCGTTTGCCCCTCACCCCGTCGCGTTTGCGTTACGGGCTGATCCCGAAGGAAGTGAAGCGGCCTCCGAACTCACGCTGCGAAGCTGTACCTTTTTGATGGAGAAGGGTGCCGTCGTCGAAGCCGAAGCGAACGCACGCTGGCTCGTGTCGGCGGGGTACTGCGTGTTCGGCACGCCGGCGCCGGACCCCGCGTTGGAGATGATGGCCGAGCAACCCGAACGCCGGGCGTCCGTCTTGCGGATGACGATCGACAAGCCGGATGACGCACGGTTCCGTGGGCGGATTGAGGAACCCAATGTCTACTATCGCGTCGATCCGTTTTCGACACCGACCCGTAGCTACACCTTCGACGAGTGCAAACGAGACTGGACCCCGAACCCCGTGAGCGACGCAACCGCCGTCGAGTTACGGACCGCACCCTGGGCTGCAACGGACCCGACAACCGCACTCGGTGGCACGAAGCCGTGGGAAGCGTTCCGGCTGAAGACGACATTGCGGGCGGTCCGTATCGCCCGGAACGATGTCGTGATTCTGGGCGTGAAAGACCTGCCTCGGTCGGACGCGAAAATCTACGACCCCTGGCCCCCACCTCGCCCCGAATCGGCGACCGAACAGCGGGTGAAAATCGTCTACCCGAACGCCCCCGCCGAACTCAGGGCCGACTTACCACGAAGTACGTACCTCACTCTCGAAGCCGCCATCGCGGAGGCAAAAGCCGACGACGTGATTCAGATTCGGCACGACGGTCAACTGGAAGTACCGCAAACGACCATCGACAAAGCGAAGCTGCGACTCACGATTAAACCCTACCCCGGTTCGACGCCAGTTCTTATCGCTGCGAAAGACAATAACAAGCTCGATGCGTGCTTGTTCCGGCTCATTGAAGGGCAACTCACGCTCGATTCGTTGGAGATTCGCCTACGGCCACGCAAGGGGCGAGCGGAGAATTTTAAATCGCTGTCGGTTGTCTCGATTGTCGCCGGGCGGGAATGCACGTTGAAGAATTGCAAGGTTTCACTCGAAGAGAAGGAAGGCGAAATCCTCACGGCGATTCTGTTAACTGATGCCGATGGCGAGATGCGCACGGACAACGCCGCACCGCCTGTCGTCAAAATTGAGCAAACGCTGATCCGTGGCAGCGGACGTGGCGTCTGGGTGCCCACGGCGCGGCCGTTCGATTTGAATATTACCAATTCGATTCTGGCGCTGGCCGGGTCGGTCGTTGATATTGATCCACCCAGTCGAATCCCCATGCCGTCCGCGATCGTGCGGGTGCAGTTGGAACAAGTCACGGCGTTGCTCGGCGGGTCGTTCTTTAACCTCAACGCGGGCCGGACGGCTTTGGGTGTGAAGTCGCTGGGCTGGGTACCCGTCGATGTCACCGCACGGCGCTGCCTGTTCGCGGCTTACGACGACACGCTGCCGTTCGTTACCGTCCTCGGTGCGGACCCCACGTCGTTGAACCGCGTGTTGACCTGGAACGCCGCGCGGACGAACTGGTACGCGAACTTCCTGCCCCGTGCCACCTGGATGGAACTGATCCCCGCCGATGACATGCAACTGACGAAAAACTACACCGAGGCCGAATGGTTCACGTTCACCGGGGAAAACGTGACGAATTCCAGCGGCAAAGTGACGTTCACCACACCAACACCAATGATTCGCCGGAAGTTCACCGCTGTCGAGTCCAAGCATCTGGCCGTGGAGCGTGTGGACATATCCGATGCGACACCGAACGAAGTGGGAGCCACGGTGAGCGAAGTGGCCAAGCTGAACGGGGATTAAATCTCGATCGCTTCCCACGCGGTCGGGACCACGAACACTTTGCCATCGCCGATGCGTCCCGTGCGGGCGGCCTTACTCACGCGGTCCGCAAGTGCTTCGTAGCGGTCGGCAGCCACCCACACCGTGATTTCGACCTTCGGCAGATAGGCCATGCTGAAGTCGCCGCCACGGTACTTATCGAGATACCCTTTCTGGCGACCGTAGCCCTTCGCTTCGCGCACAACGCACAACTCGACACCGACTTCGGCGATGACTTGCAACACCGCTTCGGCGCGAAAGGGTTTCACGACGATCGTGAGGTGTTTCATGATGCACTGCTACTGCCGCCACCACCACTGCCACTGCCACCACCCGAAATCGCTGTACCCGTTCCCCCGAAGCCACCACGTGAGACCCCGGACGAACCACCTTGCACCGGCGCACCACCACCATAACCGGGTCGGCCACCGTAGCCACCGCCGCCGCCAAAGAACAGCGGCAGAAACAACGGCACGTAGGACCGCCGATGCGTGGACTGCTGCGTCGTGTTGTCCGCCGTCTGCGCCGTGTTCGTCGTGTCGGATGCAATGGCATCCGCACCGAACGAATTGCTGTCGGAGTCGGTCGGGGCCGGGGGCGGTGCCGGCTCGTCGTCTTGCGGGGCTGGGAGCAGGCAGCAACAGCAACTGCACATCATGGCAGTGCCAAGTAACATGAACGTGATGTTCCGACTTTTGCTCTTCATGATTACCCCACGATGGCCGCAGCCACAACGATCGCAATTGCCAACAGTAATGACCCGACCGCAATGCCGACGGCCACGCTACCTTCTTGCAGTTTCTTCTCGACATCTAGGTTCGGCGTGATCCACTCGAACACTTTATATCCTAGCATCAAAAGCAAGATCCCCAGCACACCGAACGCGGCGGCGGAGAGTAACCCCGTCCCGAGGTGTTCGAGTGAGAACGAAAGCGAAAATGTGCTCGCTGTGGCGAAGAGCGGATTCATGGGCAGTCCTGGGTTAGAGGTCATCGTCAATTCGCGGGCTGAATGCCGAAATCTTGAATCGTAAACAGCGGTCGAAAGTCATACCCCGTCAACGCTTCCCGCGCACCTTGCAGCCGGTCACAAATACAAATCACCCGCACCACCGTGGCACCCAACGCCTCCACGGCGTGGATCGCTTGC
>JAYSXU010000415.1:0-13224 GCA_043716965.1 Fimbriiglobus sp. | reverse complement strand
CGGCGCCACGACGCTCACCAATGTCGTCGTCTCCGCACCATTGCCTACGGGCTTTGACGCTAGCATCAACAGCATCACACTCCCGGATGGAATGCATGTCCCCGCCCAGATCGGGGAAGGGTCGCTGCTGCCTGACCCAGTTCGCGGTAAACGGCTGACGTTCGTGTTGCCGAAACTCCCTGCGGGGGAAACACTGAAGCTTCGGCCCACGACGCTGAACTACGTGAAAGCACCGCCCGCGTTCCAATTCAAAGAGACGGCTGGCGAGTATGTTGATTTAAGCTTCGATCAACGCCCCGTTCTGCGCTACATCAACAAGCCGCGCGATGGCACCACGAAGGATACACACGAACTGACCTTCAAGCCGTACCACGGTGTCTTTGACCCCACCGATGGCAAATCACTCATCACGAGTACGGCCTACTTGTCCGCCGATAAAACCAAAATGTTCCCGCACCATCGCGGCCTATTCTACGGCTGGTTGAAGATTAGCTACGGGGACAAAACCGGCATCGACACGTGGCACGGTCGCAAAGGCGAATACACCCAACACGAAAAAATGTTGCTGACCGAAACCGGGGAAGTGTACGGGCAACACCGTGCAGCGATTAGTTGGCACGGCCAAGACGGCGCACTGTTCGCCGACGAACAACGGGAAGTGACCGCGTTCAATATGACGGGTGGAACGCTCATCGAGTTCGCCTCCGTGTTAACCACGAAGCAACCCCTGGTGAAGCTCGACGGCGACCCGCAACACGCCGGGTTCCACTTCCGCGCGCACCAAGATGTCTCGGCGAAAGAGACCGCCAAGCAAACCGTCTACACCCGCCCCGACGGCAAGGACAAGCCCGCCGCCACGCGAAACTGGCCTGCCCAAAAAGAACACGTGAACCTAACGTGGGACGCCATGAGCTTCACGCTGCACGACAAGCGGTACACCGCCGTGTACCTGGATCGCCCCGACAACCCCAAGGAAGCCCGCTTCAGCGAGCGCGACTACGGCCGCTTCGGCAGCTACTTCGTCTACGACCTCACCCCCGAAACTCCGCTCAAAGTGAAGTACCGCGTCTGGATTCAAGAAGGCGAATTGACTGCGGATCAGTGTGAAAACCTGAGCCAGGGGTTTGTGCATCCACCCGCAGTCAGTGTGAAATAGCCCCAAAAGTCCACCGCCCCCAAAATCCCACGAACGATCGTTCGTGGGCGTTCACCCTCTATTCACTCCCACCCCAGGAACATCACCCATGCGGATCCTTGCCTTGCTGGTGACTTTCACCCTGCCCGCGCTGGCACTTGCCGAAGATTGGCCGCAATGGCTCGGCCCGAACCGCGATGCCAAGTGGACCGAAACCGGGTTGATCGAGAAGTTCTCCAAGGACGGCCCCAAGGTACTTTGGGAGGCGAAAGTCGGCCTCGGGTACGCGGGTCCAGCGGTGGCGGCAGGCAAGGTGTTCGTAACGGATCGGTTGGTCGAATCAGGCTCACCGCAGCCGAAAAGTGCATTCGATAAGGACACGGTTGTCACCGGCGTGGAACGGGTTCTCGCGTTCGATGAAAAGACCGGCAAGCAACTCTGGAAACATGAATACCCCTGCAAATACCGCATCAGCTATGCCGCCGGTCCGCGCTGTACCCCGACCGTGGATGGTGACCGGGTTTACACCCTCGGTGCGATGGGGGATTTGCTCTGCTTGAATGTGACGGACGGCACGTTGATCTGGTCCAAGCAGTTCATGCGTGACTTCGGTGCAAAAGTTCCGGTGTGGGGCTTCTCGTCGCACCCGCTCATTGATGGCGACAACTTGATTTGTCTCGTCGGCGGGTCCGAAGGTCGGCTCGTGATGGCGTTTGATAAGAAAACCGGCGCGGTCAAGTGGCAGTCGCTCAGCTACGATTCCGGCGACTTCGGCTACGCCTCGCCAGTGATTCACACCATTGCGGGCAAACGGCAACTCATCATCTGGCACCCGAAAGCCGTCGTCGCGCTGGACCCCACCACTGGGACGAAAATCTGGGACGTACCGATGGCCGTGAAGTTCGCGCTGACCGCACCCCAGGTTCGCGTGCAAGGCGATCAACTGTTCGTGACCTCGTTCTACGACGGCGCGATGTTGTTGAAAGTAGGTCCGGACTCCGCGAGTATCGTGTGGAAAAGCAAAGCCAAGGGCGAGACCCCCGGCAAGACGACCGACCTCAGTTCGATTATGCCGACCCCGGTTTGGCGTGGCGACTACATCTACGGCGTGTGTAGCTACGGGGAATTGCGCTGCATCGAAGCGGCAACCGGCACGCGCGTCTGGCAGACGATGCAGGCAACCCGCGGCCCTCTAACTCCCGCAGCCGTGAAAGCCCGCGAAACCCCGTCCGAAACCCAGCCGTGGTCCGAACGCTGGTCGAACGCCTTCCTGGTCGAGAACGGCGAGCGGTTCATCCTGTTCAACGAGCAAGGCGAATTGATCTTTGCGAACCTCACACCAAAGGGGTACGAAGAAATCGACCGTGGCCAGATTTTGAAACCGACCAACAAGCTCGCGGGTCGCCCCGTCATCTGGATGCACCCCGCCTACGCCAACCACAACGTCTACGCCCGCAACGACGAAAAGCTGGTGTGCGTCAGTTTGGCGAAATGATGGTGTCCAATCGGGATCGACAGAGGTTCTCGATGGATCGCACAAACGGAGGAGGCGTGATGAAGGGACGAGAAAGTGGGATGCCAGACGAGTCCCACTGGGACAAGTTCTTCAACCCAGGCTGAATGGTCGCCAAGCTGGACTGCACGGGTCCGTGCGGGGATGTCGTTGAGTTCGGCTGCGGGTACGGCACGTTCACGATCCCAGCCGCCAAGCTGGTTGCAGGGAAAGTCATTGCGCTGGACATCGAACCCGAGATGGTGGTCGAGACCAACCGGAAGGCCGAGGTCGCTGGGCTAGCCAATGTGACAGCCGTTGTGAGTGACTTCGTAGCCAACGGCTGCGGAGTGCCAGACGGGCAGGCCGGATACGCTCTACTGTTCAACATCCTCCACCTGGAGAACCCCGTCGGGCTACTGCAGGAGGCGTGCCGGGTGTTGGCTGCCGGTGGCAAGGTTGGCATCATCCACTGGCGACGAGACATTGAGACGCCACGTGGGCCGTCAATGCCCATCCGCCCCACCGCCGAGCAGTGCCGGACCTGGGGCGAGACGGCTGGGTTCGAGTTCGTCCGATACGAATCGCTGTGCTGTTGCTCCTGGCACTGGGGGCTGGTCATGCAAAAGCCAGGTCAAGGCGATAGACTTTGACCCGACACATCGACAGTAGGCCGGATCAGCAATACGAGGACGACGGAGACGATCGCGGCACCGGCGAAGGTGCCGAAGATCAGATTTAATGGCACCTCCCGATCACGCAAGATGCCGAACCCCCAGTCGGCGAGACCACCACAACTGATGCTGACGAAGTTCATAAAACCATAGCCGGTCGCACGGAGATGTGGCCGGACGATCTGCGAGAGGATCGGCATGTTGTTGCAATCGAAGAAACCCCAGCCGAGGCCGAACAGGACCAGAAACGCGATGGCCACGCCTAGCGAGCCGGCGTTCCCGACACCAAAAATCGCCGGGACAATTAGGCACATACCAACGGCGCTAGTAAAGATTCGGCCCCGGTGGTGCCGCCGCATCCAACGGTCCGCCAACCACCCGCCGAGGAACGCACCGACGATTGCGGCAACCTGCCAGTACAGTGTGGCAGCAACTCCGGCCTGACCCTGGCCGATGGCGAATTGTTTCTTCAGGATCGACGGCATCCAGTCTCGCACGACCCACCCCGCCAGCGCCGGGAGCGTGAAGTAGAGTACCAACAGTATGAACGAGACGTTGGTGAACAACTCTCTCGCTGCACCAACGGGTGACGCCTTGAGTACCGTGTCGTCCGTCGCCGACTTCGCCGCATCACGCAGCAAGAACACGAGGGGGAAGGCGTAAAGCATCCCGACGATGCCACAGGTGTCGAACGCGAACCGCCACCCCAGGTCCGGCGCGGAGGCGACGTAGCCGCCAAACCCGCCCGTTATCACGCCGCAATAGATGGCCATTTGGTGTAGCCCGACGGCCCGCGACCGCGTCGTGCCGGTGTGGTAATCCGTGATGAGTGCTAGCGCCGCCGGGATATAGAACGCCTCGCTAATTCCCATCAGCGACCGCACCCAGAGTAACTCGTTGTAGGTCGTGACCTGTCCCGTCCACCACGTCACCGCCGACCACACGAACAGGCTACCGCAAATGGTGTAGCGCCGACTAAAGCGGTCCGCGATGTAGCCACCCAGGGGACTGAGAAACGCATACACCCACTTGAATTGACCGAGCATCAACCCCCACAATGCCTGCGCGTTATCGGCTTCACCCAAGCTGGGGATGTCCGACATCACCGACGACTGCATCGCGGCCAACATCTGGCGATCGAGGTAATTCAGCAGTGCGACCGGCATCAGCAAAATCACGACTAGCCACGCCGTGCGGCCAACAGTTGCGGGGGCGAGAGAACTCATCTCACGTGTCCTCATCCGGGTTGTCCGGCGGGTGCGATCCAGGTGTGAAACGTATCGTCATCAACGTTGCGACCACTGACGACGGCGACGAGATCGCCCTCGCCGGTCAGATCGACCTGGCGGGCTAGTAGGGCCGCCACGGCAATCGCCCCAGAGGGTTCGGTCCGCAAACCGTGTTGTGCATAAAGCCACTGCATCGCGTCTCGGGTTGATCGGTCCGGCACTGCCACGGCCCGGTTCACGAGTTGCTTCAAGATCGGCCAGTTGTGTTCGCCCACGTCATACGACAACAAGCCATCACAGATACTTGCGGGCCGATCCAGGCGAATACGTTGCCCGGCCTGAAGCGACTGGCAAAAGTCATTGGCTCCATCGGGTTCGACACCGATGATCTGGGCTGAAGGGAAGCCGTCAGCGATTCCCAGCGCGTGGCCTGCCATAAGACCTCCACCGCTGACCGGACACAAGAAGTGAGAAAGACCGCGGCCCTCCCAGCGTAGGTCGTCAACAATTTCCAGCGCCCCGACGCCGTTACCGGCGATCACGTGAGGGTCGTCGTAGGGTGACGCCTGGACCGCGCCTTCCGTCTCCGTGATCTCACGAGTCAATCGGTCGCGCTCGCCGGTCTCGTGGTCACGGGCACTGTCGTAGGTGCGAACCTCCGCCCCGAACGATCTCGTCTTCTCGAACTTGATTCGCGGCGCTGATTCCGGCATCACGACGATTACTCGCTTGCCGAACCGCATACCGGCAAACGCGATCCCGGACGCGAAATTTCCTGAAGAATGAGCCGTGACCGGGCGCGTCCCCAACCGCTCCAGGTTGTTCGCCATCCAGTTCAGGCCACCCAAGAGTTTGAACGATCCCGATGGCGTCCAGCCATAATCCTTCAGCCAGACGCGGCGAGTCGCGGGCAACCCGAGTTCCCGCTCCAGCGCGTAGGATCGAACCAGGGGTGCAGGCGAGACGTGAAGCCGAATGACGCGCTCTGCGGCTCGCACGTCGTCGATTGTGACCACCCTAATGGACATCATCCCCTCCGTTCGGATCGCGTGGGCGCTGGACTTACTTCTGCGGTATCACTGCCGACTTCGCCCGGACGTGCGCAGTTCGGATAGGAGTCTCGTCAACTCCTTGACCTTGTCTGGGTTCGCTTCTGCGAGGTTCGTGGTTTCGGACAGGTCGTGTTTCAAGTCGTAGAGTTCCGCAGGGCGTTGTTTCCCCTTTGCGGGTATCACACCAGGGATCAGCTTCCAATTCCCCTGGCGAACGGCGAGGGGGTTGCCCTGCATGGTCAGTGTCTCGCGGCACGGCGTGGCGGGCTTCTCGGCGAGTAACGCGGGGAGGATGTTGAAGCTGTCCGGGCCGGCCTCCTGCGGCAGCGTGGTTTCGGTGATCGCCGAAACCGTGGTCAGGAGATCGACGGAGGAGATCATTTCACCGGAGGTTTTGCCCGCCGGCACGTGGCCGGGCCAACGAGCGATGAACGGGATTCGCGTCCCACCTTCGTAGGGCGAACCCTTGACGCCCCGAAGGATGCCGTTGCACTTATGCCCACTTTTGTCGTCGCCGGTGCCGTCAACGTACCCATCGTCCATCACGCCGCCGTTGTCGCTGGTGAAGATGACAAGTGTGTTTTCCCCCAACTTGTGCTTGTCAACTGTCGCCAGGATCTCGCCGACGCACCAGTCGAGTTCAACGATGGCATCGCCGCGTAGGCCGTGTTCGCTCTTGCCCCGGAACCGCGGGTGTGGGAAGCGTGGGACGTGTGCATCATGAGTAGCAAGGTAAAGGAAGAACGGCTTCTCCTTGTTCTTGTCAATAAAGTTCACGGCGCGTTTCGTGAGGTCGTCGGCTATGTTCTCGTCCCTCCACCTCGCCGCCTTGCCGCCGCTCATGAACCCGATCCGGCTGATGCCGTTCACGATGGTCATGTCGTGCCCGTGGCTCGGCTTCTGGTTGAATAGCAACTCTGGGTTCTCCCTCCCGGTCGGCTCGGTCCCCACTTTCGCCCCATAGGAGACGCGGATGGGGTCGTTCGGGTCGTGGTTCACCACGCGGCCGTTTTCGACGTAGACGCACGGGGTGCGGTCGCCGGTGGCCGGGATGATGAACGAGTAGTCGAAGCCGACCTCGCGTGGCCCCGGTTTGATCTCCGTGTTGTAGTCCGGCTCCTTCTTTCCCAGGCCGAGGTGCCACTTGCCGACGACACCCGTGGCGTAGCCAGCTTTTTTGAGCAGTTTCGGCACGGTCATGCGGTCGAGCGGGATGGCCAACGGCGCCACGCCGCTCAGAATGCCTCGTGCCGGTTCATGGCGCCAAGCGTACTGTCCCGTCATCAGGGCGTAGCGGGTCGGCGTGCAAACGGCGGCGGCACAGTGGGCGTCCGTGAACCGCATCCCTTGCATGGCCAGCTTGTCCAGGTTCGGAGTCTTGACCTTCGTGGCGCCGTAACACGACAAGTCCCCGTAACCAATGTCGTCTGCCAAGATGACGATGATGTTCAGCGGCTTCTCAACGGCTCGTGTCGAACCAGCGATAATCAGCGAGAACCCCAACGCGATAACAATACCGGGCAGTGACTTCATGGCATGTCTCTGGGACAGAGGGAAGAACGGGTTAGTTGAATCGGGCCGCTTTGATCGCTTCGGTATCAAGGTCGAGGCGGTACAGCACTTGGTTGTAGTTATACCGTGGGGTCTTCTCGGGGTTGCCGGAAAAGTCGTTCGTGTACGTGCCCTCGAAGTGGATCGTTCGCCCGCCGTCGCGGTCCAGGAACTTGTGGTGGCAGACGTTGTAGAACGTCTGCCGGTCGTGGGTGACGACTCGCACGGCCTGTTTGAACGGCCCGGTCGGGGCCTCGGCCTCGGCGTACCAGACCTCGCCCAGGTAGGAGGTTTTGCCGCCGAACTGCCCGGCGACCAACACCCACTTGTTGCGGTACGAGTTCCACCGCACGGTCCCACTGTGCAGCACGATCCGGTCTGTGGAATTCGCCACATCCGCCGGACAAAACCGTGCGTGTTCGGGCTGAATCTTGCCATCCTTCACCCACTGTCGTTCTGTCTTGGAGTCCACTGGTGCCATCTCCTTCTGCCAGCGCCAGATTGGCTTGCCGTCGGGGTCCAGGTCCGGCACAGACGCCTTACCGTCTCCTGCCAACTTGGCACAGGTGAACGCCTCGTACTTGTCGGGGTCCAGTAGATCGTTCAGCGTTGCCGGAACACGGACGTTCGGATTGGGACTGCCAAATAGTAGCCACTTGGTGCCGTTATCTTCAAAGGCGATGGGATGCCCGGCGGGCCTCCGCCACGTCTCCTTCAATGGGAGTTGCTTGGCAGATTTGAAGATGCTCATCTCGTCGTCGAACACCGCGATGCCTTGCTCTAACTCGACCTCTAAGCCTTTACGCCGAGTGTAGTGGCTGATGAGCTTCTCGTGTCCGTCGGCGTCCGGAACGACGGCTAATGCCATGTTCCACACCACCCCTTCCGGGCGTTCGGGCAGCGGCATCATGGCTCGGGCAAACCCGTCCTTGGCTACGAAATACTCGTAGGCAATTCCCGGCGCCGGGTCACACTTCGGGACTGTGGGATCAAACAGCGGCGTGGTAGCTCCGGCGGTTCGGAACAGCCCGAGCGGGTAGCTGAGACGCTGCGTGTCCCCCCAGAACCAGTACACCTTGTTGCGGTACCCGATCGCCTGCACGGTGTCTTGCCCGGCAACTTTGCCCCGGTTGAGAGGTTCGGGCAACGGCACCTTGTGGCCAAGTAGAACGCTGTCTCGGTACAGCCCTTCCCCGGTCAGTCGGCACAGCCGTTCCGCAACGTTGCGCCGTGTCAGTTGAATCTCCGCAATCGCCCCGGCGCGTGGGGTGATCTTCGCGCCCGCGAACCCGAACCCATCCTTCTTCATCTCGTACCCGTGGCTACGGACGGTGAAGAACACTTCCTGCCCCATCAGCCCCGGTTCGTGGAACGCCACACGCCCCGCGTTATCGGTGACAAACTTCAGGGCGTTAACCGTCTCCAGTTCCACGAGCGGAATGCCTCGTCCCGTGACCGCGTCAACAACCTTAATCTCCGCCCAGATCTCGGGTGTTGCGAAAATGCTTTGATGTGTAACGAAGGTGGATGTCAGTAGCAACAGTCCGAAACAAATCCGCGTCATGACCCACCCCCTTATTCGAGTGGTTCCTGTTTTAGCAGAATTTCGGGGCGTGCATTTGTTTGCGAGGAATCGAACACGATCACACCGCTGCCAAGCGGCGGCGGCGGATCACCCAGGCGGATGCCAATACGCCTCGCCGCCTGACCCATCGGGCCAAGCCAAGCCCGGCGACCGCCAAGCCCAGTCCGAGTACCGGCTCCGGCACGGGGGTGAGGGCGAACACCGTCCCCACTCCGCTGTTCGGTCCGCCACCAAAAGTCGTCCCGTAAAGTGTGACCCCGTCCGCCCCGAAGATTAAGTCACTGTACGGGTTAGCGTCATCAAGGCCGCTCGAGCTGAACTTGTAGAGAGTGGTGAGGTTATTTGTCCCGGCGTCCACACGGAATACTGTCCCTGTACCCCCTGTCACCCCACCCGTGGATGTCGTCCCGTATAGATTACCTGCCGCGTCCAGGATCAGCCCGCTATACGGTAAGGCCCCATTAGTGGCGCTGGAGCTGAACGTAGCGAGCGTGGTAAGGTTATTTGTCCCGGTATCCACCCGGAACACCGTCCCCTGGCCACCGTTTGCTCCCCCCTGCGTTGTCGTCCCGTACAGGTTGCCAACCGCGTCTCGAACCAGCGTACCATGTGGCTCGGCCCCGTTAAGCCCGCTGGAACTGAACGTGGCGAGTGTGGTGAGGTTGTTCGTCCCGGCGTCCACACGGAATACTGTTCCCTGGCCGCCGTTCGAACCCCCTTTTGTTGTGGTCCCGTACAGGTTGCCAACGGGATCCCGGACCAGCCCGCCTTCCGGGTTAGCGCCGTTGAGACCGCTGGAGCTAAATGTGGCGAGCGTAGTGAGGTTGTTCGTCCCCGCGTCCACCCGGAACACTGTCCCCTGGCCGCCGTTCGAACCCCCCAGCGTTGTCGTCCCGTACAGGTTGCCAACGGGATCTCGGACCAGCCCGCTTACGGGTATGTTGCCGTTGAGCCCATTGGAACTAAACGAGGCGAGCGTGGTCAGGTTATTTGTCCCAGCGTCCACCCGGAACACCGTGCCACTCGCGCCGTTCGGCCCGGCATTCGATGCAGTCCCGTACAGGTTGCCGGCAGTGTCGCGGACCATCCCGCCTTGTGGATTAAACCCGTCAATTCCGCTGGAACGGAATGAGGCGAGTGTTGTGAGGTTATTCGTTCCGGCGTCCACGCGGAATACCGTCCCCTGGGCGCTGTTCGGGCCGCCGTACACTGTCGTCCCGTACAGGTTACCGGACCCGTCTCGGATCAAACCGGCATACGGGTTTGCGCCATTGAGACCGTTGGAACTGAATGTGACCAAGGTGCTGAAGTTGTATGTTTGTGCCGTCACAGACCACGTGGTCGTTACGGTTAAAAAGGCAGCAATCAAATGTCGAATCACAGAAATCTCGTCGGTTGTGAGTGAAAATTGTTGAGTGAACTAATCGTTTAGTAAGTATCAAACGTTAGTCAACTAGGCCGAACCCAACATTTGATTGGGCGAGCTGAAAGCGGCCGGAATCACGTGTTGATGACGATGAGAGGTGGCCAGTGCGCAAGGAACGGCCCCCACAGAGTACAAGGCTGCATTATTCCGTTCATTGAGAATGTCGGGCCTCGCAAAGCCTCGACCACGACCTACAAGAACCCCGCGCTTCCTTGACGCGGTTCGGTAGGTCGGTACATTAACGGCGGTTGCTTGTGAAGAATTTCACATAGTGGCGGTTCACTTCGTGTCGAACTTTTTATGTAGGGAGTGATAACCCCGTGCCGACTCCGGTTCTGACACCCGCTGGCCTCGAACCGGCGTTCGATCTGGCGGCGTATTACCCGCTGCTCATTTACGCTGCCGTGGTGGTGGCGTTGGCCGTCGGTATCATCGCCAGTTCGCACGTTCCGTTTCTGAAGCCGCGCAAAGCCACCAGGGTGAAGCAGATGCCCTACGAGTCCGGCATGGACCCGATTGGCTCCGCGCGGATGCAGTTCGACGTGAAGTTTTATTTGATCGCCATTCTGTTTCTGGTGTTCGATGTCGAACTACTATTCCTGTACCCGTGGGCGGTCACGGCGTATGCCGACGGCGGCGACCCGACGTGGCGGATCACCTACGGCCCGATTGTGTTCGTTGAAATCCTGATTTTCATCGCCACGCTGGTCATCGCGTACCTGTACGCTTGGCGAAAAGGGGTGTTCCAATGGCGATAAAGCTCGACGAAAATATCTTCATCGGTCAACTCGATTCGCTGGCGAGTTGGGTGCGGAAGCACAGCCTGTGGCCGATGCCGTTTGCGACCGCGTGTTGCGGCATCGAACTGATGGCGACCGCCAGCAGCCGCTACGACATCGCCCGCTTCGGTTCCGAAGCGATGCGGTTCAGCCCGCGACAGTGCGACGTGATGATCGTGGCCGGCCGCGTGGTGATGAAAATGGTCCCGGTCATGCAGCGGATTTGGATGCAGATGAGCGAGCCGAAGTGGTGCATCAGCATGGGGGCGTGTGCCTCCTCGGGTGGGGTGTTTGACACCTACGCCGTGGTGCAGGGCATCGACCGATTCATTCCCGTCGATGTGTACGTGCCGGGTTGCCCGCCGCGACCGGAGCAACTGATTCGGGCCGTGTTGGACCTTCAAGAAAAAGTCCAAGCCACCGGCACGTTCAACGCCCGCGAGTTCGCTAAACGCACCGCCCACGAAGGCCCCGCACCCCTGGCCGCCCAACTGAACCCGCAAGACCTCGTCGTCGCCCCCGGAAACTTCCGCACCGGCACCCGCGTGAGCTTGAATTAAGCCAAGAGTTTCACCACGGAACACACGGAAAGCACGGAATAAGAAATACAGATGTATTTTGAATCTAAAGCGGTGCATCCCGCGAACATCATTACTTTTCGATTTGATTTCATTCAGTGTTTTTCCGTGTATTCCGTGGTGAATTCTCATGACGACATACCTTGAAGTGCTGACCGCAAAATTCCCCGCCGGGTCGTTTAGCGCCGGCGAGTTCAAAGACAACAAGCGGTTGTTGGTCCCGTCGGACAAAGCCGATACGGTGTTGTTCGACGTGTTGAAGTGCCTGAAAACCGAGTGCGGATTCGACATGCTCTGCGACGTGGGCGGGATTGATTACCTGAACTACCCGAACGCGGCCGACCGCTACGCCGTGGTGTACGCTTTGACCAACACCACGAGTGGCGAGCGTGTTTTCGTGAAGGCGTTCACCAACGACCCGGAACCGAACCTGCCAAGCGTGGTCGGGCTGTGGAAGGGCGCCGATTGGATGGAACGCGAAGTGTACGACATGTTCGGCGTGATCTTTACCGGCCACCCGGACCTGCGCCGCATCCTACTCCCCGGCGAATTCACCAGCTTCCCGCTGCGTAAAGACTACCCGTTGCGTGGCTACGGCGAACGCCACAACTTCCCGATCGTGACACGGGCGGAGAGCTAAAACGAAGAGTTTCACCACAGAGGGCACAGAGAGCCACGGAGTAAGAAAAGAAAATTGTTTTGGATTTGCTCTGTGGCTCTCCGTGCCCACTGTGGTGAATAATCTTGGAGTAACACATGCGAGACCAATTGAATCGGCTTTCTGAGACGATCATTGGTGCCGCGATTCGTGTTCGTCAAGCACTTGGGCCTGGGGTTGTTGGAATCGAGCTATGAGGCTTGCCTGGAGTATGAACTGACTGATTCCGGGCTGGTTGTGGCTCGGCAAAAAGAACTCCCGGTGGTTTATCGTGGGGTTCGTGTTGAATGTGGATACCGGATTGACCTTCTGGTCAACGAATTAGTCATTGTTGAACTTAAGGTGGTCGAACGATTCGAGAAAATCCATGAAGCACAACTCCATACTTATTTACGACTCTCGAATCTCAAGCTGGGCTTGCTGTTGAATTTTAATGTCGTGAGACTCACCGATGGCATTAAGAGAATTGTTCGCGGTAACTTAGATTTAACATAATTCTTAACTCCGTGGCTCTCTGTGCACTCTGTGGTGAAATGATTTAGGTTTTAGGTGTAACATGCCGCTTGAAGCGATTGCCCCCGTGGACGAAGCTGGTACGGACCGCGAGTACCATTACACGCTCAACTACGGGCCGCAGCACCCGGCGACGCACACCACCTTGCGGTTGATACTTACGCTCGACGGCGAGACGATTGTTCGCTGCGTGCCGGACATTGGCTTCTTACATTCGGGCTTTGAGAAGTTGGGTGAAGACCTCGATTTTAACCAGTATGTCACCATTGTGGACCGGATGAATTACATCTCGCCGGTCGCCAACGAGATTGCCTGGCATCACACGGTTGAGAAACTTCTTGGCATTGAGATTACACCCCGCTGTAAATACATCCGCACCATTCTGGCGGAACTGGCGCGCATCTCGGATCACCTGCTTTGTGTGGGTGCCGCAGCCTTGGACTTGGGCGGGTTGACGGCGTTTTTGTATGCGTTTAACGAGCGGGAAAAGGTTTACAACATCATCGAGAATGCGTCCGGGCAGCGGTTCCACCCCAGCTACACGCGGGTGGG
>JAYSXU010000414.1:0-4351 GCA_043716965.1 Fimbriiglobus sp. | reverse complement strand
ACGAGGAACAGTTCGGACTTCTCCCGTTCGCGGGTGGTGCAGTCCATTAGCTTGCCGGGCAACCCGCCGCCGGACAGGATGTTCTTGCGGTCCTTCAGGGTGTCGCGTGCCTTCTTCGCCGCGATGCGGGCTTCGGCAGCTAGCACGATTTTGCGGCAAATCCGCTTGCCTTCGACCGGGTTTTTCTCCAGGTACTCCGACAGAAATTCGTACACGACGCTGGCGGTCAACCCCTCGACTTCGGGGTTGTTAAGCTTGATCTTGGTCTGGGCTTCAAAGTGCGGATCCGGGTGCCCGATGCTGACGACCGCCGTGAGACCTTCGCGGAAGTCGTCGCCTTTGAGTTCCAGACCTTCCTTGAAGTGCCCCTCTTTTTTGCCGTATGATTGCAACACTCTTGTAATGCCAGTGCGGAACCCGGACAGGTGCGTACCACCCACGGGGTTATACGCATTGTTGGTGTAACATCGCACCCGTTCGTCTTCGCTGTTGCAATACTGTAAGGCGACTTCGACCGAGATGTTGTCAACGATTTTGTGGATATAAATCGGTTGATGATCGACCTGCTCGCCGGTGTTCAGGTACGCCACGTACTCCGCAATCCCGCCGTCGTACTTGAAGAGTTCCGACTTCTTTTCGCGTTCATCGACCAGACTCAGTGCCAGCCCCTTGTTCAGAAAGGCCAGTTCCCGCAGGCGTTCACACAACGTGTCGTAGGAAAATTGCAAGTCGCCAAAGACTTCCGGATCGACCTTGAACGTGATCGTGGTGCCGGTCAACTTGGCCGGCGCCGGGCCGATATCCATGAGCTTACTGGTGGCAAAACCGCGTGAGAATTCGATCTTGTAAACGCGGTCGTTGCGGCGAACTTCGGCGACCATCCATTCGGAAAGTGCGTTCACCGCTTTGGCGCCCATGCCGTGCAACCCCGCCGACACTTTGTACGCTGCGTTGTCGAACTTCGCGCTGTTGCCAATGATGGTCAACGCTTCTTCGAGCGCGGACTTTCCGGTCTCGGGGTTGGTATCAACCGGGATCCCGCGCCCGTCATCGACTACTGAGATTGAGCCATCGACGTGGACGACAATCTTGATGATGTTACAAAACTTCGCCAACGCTTCATCAACGGAGTTATACACAATCTCAAACACTAAGTGGTGTAACCCGGACGACTGCGTGTTGCCGATATACATGTCGGGGTTCTGTCGAATGTGTGCGGCATCACGCAGCGTTTTCATGCTGCTGCCGTCGTAAATCGCCTCGTCCGCACTGTCGGATGCGACTACCCCGCCTGTCGTCTCACTCATAACGTTCATCCTTCTCGCGGTGACTGATCTTCACTATCGAATGTCTGAAATCATCTCTTAATTTTACCACACGCCAACACGAAACTTCACATCGGTGATCGTCGTGGTTGGCAGCTTTTGGCGGATGGTGGTTAATATCTTTCGCTTCTGAAACTGGGCCAGTTCTTGCATCAACACGCCGTTGCGAACTTCGACTTCCAGCACCCCGCGCCGGAGCGCACTGACGCGGGTATCGACCACTAGTTCCGGGCCAACGGTTTCCGCCCACGCCCCTTCCAGCCGTACCCGCTCCGACTTGCGACCCCACCCCCGTGCCGTGAACAGGCGAGCAAGCACCTCGGCGAGGTTCTCCGGCCCTTGATTCCCTTCTGCCATGCTTCCCTCCGGTCTTGTAGGTCGTGGTCGAGTCTTCGAGGCCCGACACTTCGGCATGAACGGAAAAGGATCAGTCCCGTTTCGGTGGAAGTCTCAATGTCGGGCCTCGAAGACTCGACCACGACCTACAAAACATCTCACCCGGCCAGCGGCATCACGAGGTACACGTAATTCTCGCCGACGCGGAACACGGCGGGCTTTTGGCCGTCGGTCATTTCGAGGATGGCGGTGGGTTCGCCGTCGATGGCGCGGAGCATTTCCGTCAGGTACGCCGGGTCGAACGCGATGTCCACGATCGGGCCGTTGTAGTCGGGCAGTTCCATCTTCACTTCGCCGCTGCCGGTTTCCGGACCGCGTGCCGTCAGGACCACGGAGCCGGGTTCAAAGTGGAAATCCACGCGGCGGCTTTCTTCGTCCGCCATGATCGCGGCTTGGCGAACGCGGGCCATCAGTTCGGGGACATTGATGGGCAACTTCACGTCCATTTTCTTGGGGATGATGTTGCGGTACGGCGGGAACCGGCCTTCGACGAGGCGGGTGTGAATCAACGCCCGTTCGGTTTGGAACAACGCTTCGTTCGTCTTCAGGACGATCTTCACGAGTTCGCCGTCGTCCGTTAAATTCCGCTCAAGCAGTTGAATCGTCTTCAACGGGATCAGGTGCGATTGGCCCTTGGGGTCGGTCGGGCCGTGTACCGTGGCCAGACCTTCGCACAACGCCAGCCTTCGTGTGTCTGTGGCCACCAGACGGGCGATCTTGCCTTCCGCTTCCCAGAGTATGCCCGTGACGGCGAACCGCGTACTCTCACGTTTTTCGACGGCAAAGCTGGTCCGCTTCAGCATCGTGCGGAGGATGCCGGCTTTAATCTCGTGGTATTCGGTCGCGTCGTCAAAGCCGGGAATTTCGGGAAACTCGTCGGGGACACCGCTGGGCAGTTCAAACCGCCCGGTGCTGAGTTTAATCGTCGTCGTTTCTTCGCCGACGTTGATGGTAATCTCGGGGTCCGTGGTTTCCCGCATGATCGAGATGAGCCGGGCCGGCGGGAGAATGGCCGCACCCGCACGCCCAACCTTCACGCCGCGCATCTCGTAGCGGATGCCGACTTCCAGGTCCGTGGCCATGAGCGTGAGGCTGTCTTCGACCGCGATGGCTTTGATGTTGCTCAGGATCGGCTTGGTCGTCCGGGCGGCGGCGGCAACGCCAACGATCTGGCACGCCGTCAGCAAGGCTTCGCGTTGACAAGTTACTTGCATGGTGCCGCTCTCCAGTTTTCTTTAAGAATCACTTAGTTTAATCCAAAGTAACAGTAGTAAGGTCTTCGCCGTTCCTGACGCGCAATCCCGTTTCGTACCTAAATCCACTACGAATGCAGGCGTTTCCTTGAATCGTGGCCCTGTGGATAACTTGGCGCGCCGGTGTTCGCGCTGTGGCGCGCCGGGCCGCGCAAATCAGCGACTGTGTCCGGTTCCAACGATCCACCTACTTGCGCGCCACTTGCCAACAATCGCGCGCCAAACGCGCGTCGGGTTATCCACAGGGTGCGCGTCATTGGAGTTCCGCCTTCAACTCGCGCACCGTTCGTTTCAACTTCGCATCCGCCTTCAGTTCCGCTTCGATTTTGCGACAAGAGTGCAACACCGTGGTGTGGTCCCGACCACCGAACGCCGCGCCAATTTGCGGCAACGAGAGCTTGGTCAACAACCGCGTCAAGTACATCGCCAGTTGCCGCGGAATCAGCAGGGTCCGTTGCCGACACTTGCTCAGCACGTCCTTCGGTTTCACGCCATAAGTTGCGGCCACCTTCGCCACGATGCGTTCGACGATGCCGTGCCGCGATGTCGGTTTCTCGGGTTTCAACAGATCGCGCACGGTTTCGGAATCGAGCGCACCCAAGATGCCACGTGACAGAGTTTTGAGCTGTGTTAACGTCCCGAGGATTGTGCGCACGCCGCCCCCGGTGCAATACTTCGCTAGAAAGTCGATCGCGTCATCCGTCAGCGACAGTTTGCGGCCGTGGGCGAGTTGCTCAATCAACGTCCGGCGACTCGTCGGGGAGATCGGTTCGAGTTGCACCACCAACCCGGCAGCCAGCCGTGAGGTCAAGCGGCGCGGCAGCTTCGTCAGCCCCGCCGGACCCGCGTTCGAGGTCACCACGGTCAACGACCGCCGCGAGGTCCGATAATCCAGCAACCGGCACAGGTCGCTGATACTTCGCGTGGGCAGCAGGTGAACGTCTTCGAGGGCGAGAAAGTCCATCCGCTGCAAGTCTTTGATTTCGTATTCTGAATCCGTCTGCGTCGTCGTCGAACGGGGGATTTCTTTGGCCGGCAGCGCTTGGGCGGATAGGCCCAAAGGGGAATCGGTCAGTTTGCGAATGAGCGTTTGCACGAGCATTGACTTGCCGGACCCCGGTGGCCCATGCAAAACCAGCGGGTTTGGCACCAGTTTCCGGTGCGATTTGGGATTGGTCAACGCCCGGACCACTTGTCGCGCCGCCGCCACAGCCGAGGTGTTTTCGGGCAACGTAACAAACTCGCCCCAACAAGCAGGTTTCAAGCCAACACCGGACTGAGAAACGATGGGGGACATTAAGGGTAATTGTACGACAAATCACCCACCCTGAGTAGGGTCCGGCGATAATCGCAAGTGCATGAAAATCAACGAGATGG
>JAYSXU010000413.1:0-4352 GCA_043716965.1 Fimbriiglobus sp. | reverse complement strand
GGATCGGTGCGCGGGGCGTATCGGGTGATCGGGTCCTCAGTCAACGTGCCACGTAGGCGGACGAGATGAGGTTCCGCACTCGCGGTTTCGCCGATGTCATCAAGTGGAAAACTATTGCGGTGCGTGTGGTGGTACACAGCAGCCAGTGACGCGAACATCAACCAAATTAAGCCCACCGCAAGTTGCGGGCGAACCGGGCGAACAATCATCCAACCGACCAGCGCACCAGCCGCAACCAGCAAACCCGCACCAAGTGTCACGCCGTAATACCGATCGACAACCAGTCCGCAACTCGTGGCCAAGGCGACGGGAACCAGCGGCGCGATGGCAAATTCTTGCCACGCGACCAGCACGGGTGTCGGTGGCCTGTCACTGGCATCAGCGATCGGATTTTGGGCGTTCATGTCGTTACGGAGTGTAATCTATTCTGGCGGGGAATCGACGGTTTGACCGAAGAATCTTGACCCCTACTGGGCGAACGGGGTTGGTTCTGCTGAAATGTGCTTCATGCGAACGATTCACGTCAATCTGGGGCCGCGAGCTTACGACATCGCGTTGACCACTGCCGATTTAGCCGGTTTAGGGCCGTTTGCGCGTCGGGTTTGCGCGAAAGCGAAGTCGGCTTTCGTCGTCAGCGACACGAACGTGGAACCCCATGCGAACCGGGTTGCGGAGTTGTTGCGGCAAGCCGGGTTATTGTCTGCGATCCGGATTGTTCCCGCAGGGGAGGAATCCAAATCACTCAGCATGACGGGGCAGCTTTACGACTCCCTTGCGGCGTTACCGGCGGATCGTTCGACCCTCGTCGTTGCCGTCGGCGGCGGCGTGGTCGGGGATCTGGCAGGGTTTGCTGCCGCGACGTACAACCGGGGCTTGCCGCTACTGATGGTGCCGACGACGTTGTTAGCGATGGTCGATTCCTCGGTCGGCGGGAAGGTGGGCATCAATCACCCCAAGGGCAAGAACCTGATCGGCGCGTTCCACCAACCCGCCGGGGTGTGGATTGACACTGCATTTCTGACCACGCTACCAGACCGCGAGTTCCGCAGCGGTTTGGCCGAAGTCGTAAAGTATGGCGTCATCCTCGACCCGGAGTTCTTCACGTACTTGGAAGTGAATGCCACGGCGATTCTGTCGCGCGATCCCCAATGCCTGGAGCACATCATTGCGCGATCGTGTGAACTGAAAGCCCAGGTTGTGGAACAAGATGAACGTGAAGAAATCGGCCTGCGGGCGATGCTGAATTACGGCCACACCTTCGCGCACGGCTTCGAGACGGTGGGCGGGTACGGAACGTGGTTGCACGGCGAAGCGGTGGCAGCCGGAATGATCTGTGCCAGTCGGTTAACCGAACGGTTGGGGCGAATTTCCGCCGAACTCACGGAACGACAGATTTGTCTGCTATCAACGTTCGGGTTGCCGATCGCGGCGAAAGCGGAGTGGTCGATTGATTCGCTAGTTGACGTGATGCGACGTGACAAGAAAGCCCACGCCGGCAAAATGCGGTTCGTGTTACCGACCCGCATGGGCCACGTCGAACTGGTCGATGACGTGCCGGAAAACTTCGTGCGGGAGGTACTCCGGTCGTGACGCTCACGTTCGCCAAAGCCGCCGCCTACATCCGACCGCGAGCGTGGCTGGCGTACTTCGCCGGGGCGTGCATGTGGGGCATCTGGCTGCTGAGTATCGCGCTCGGCGGGACGCGGTTCGAGGAACACCAATTCACGGCGGCGCCGGGAGGCTATGACGTGCAATTGCGCGGCCGCCTCGCAATCGGTAACGGCGAGTGGGATGCCGTGAAACAGGTGGTGAGCATCGACCACCTCGCGTTCTACGCGCCGGCGAAAATGATCCGCGAAGGCCGTGCCGCAGAGATTTACGACCACGGCGTTCTGGCGGAATACCAAGCGAGTTTGTTCCCGCCCGGCATCTTCACCGGCAAGCTCGAAGCCCTCCGCAACCCGCCGTTCTTTGCGCTGTTGCACTACCCGACTTCGAGCCTTTCGTATGGCGCGAGTTGCTGGATTTGGACTGGCATCGGCTTCACGTGTCTCGTGGTCGGGATTCACTTCTTACGCCCGGCCAACCCGTGGCGGGTGGTGTGCTGGTCGCTGACGTTCTACCCAACCTTCACCGTGATCGGTTACGGGCAAACCAGTTTACTCAGCTTTGCCGCGTTCTGCGGAACGTACCGGCTACTGGAAAAGAACCGCCCGTTTGCGGCGGGGTTCGTCGCCGGGTTCCTGTGGTTCAAACCGCCCCTGATGTTGGGATTGTTCGTCTGGTGGCTCCTCGACGTTCGGCGAAAGTGGCCGGCATTGGCGGGTACAACACTAGCCGGGGCGTTGCTCCTGGCGATCTCTTACCCGATCGTCCCAACTGCGTGGGACCAGTTCTTTGCTCACCTATTGGAGAACATCCGCTTCGATAGTTTTCAGTGGTGGAAGAGTCACAACGCTCGCGCCTTTTGGCGGCTGTTGCTCACCACGGATTCCGCACCGCTACCGACAATCCTGTGGGTCGGCTCCGCGATTTTCGGCTGTGTGGTGTTCGCCAAAGTGTGGAAAGCCCAACGCAACAACCTCCCGGTTCTGTTCGGTTCGAGCCTTTTGCTGATGTTCTGGGCCTCCCCGCACACGATGGTCTACGAATGGGTGGCCGCGATTATTCCCGCCGTTTTGTGGTGGAAATACTTGCCCGGTCAACGCGACAAATTGTTGAGCTTCATCGCGGTTCTGTGGGTGGCGATGTTCGTCAGCACGGATTTCGGGCAGATTCAAGAGTTGGTGTTGAAGAACCGTTGGCACTGGGAAAACCCCATGATTCTGCAAGTCAGCGTGCCAGTCTTTGCTTGGGTATGTTGGCACTTAATCCGGATGTTCACCAGGCCCGATTTCGTGGCAATTGATGCGAAGCCGTCCGGTTAATCGGGATTAGACGCCGATTCGGTGATGGCACGAACGAATCGGCTCCTTGACCGAAACCGAATTGCCTAAGACAATCCTTACAGTGTGGCGGTAGCGATAAACTACAAGTAATGACTCCGCAGAAGCCTCCCCTTTTATTTGAAGAGTTGTTGGACATGTCAGAACGTCGCGTGGGTTTGTGGATGATTGGTGCATTCGGTGGCGTGGGCAGCACGACCGCGTTAGGCTTGGCGGCACTGGCTCGCGGGTTGACGCCCCCGACGGGTTTGGCCACGGCGTTGCCACAGTTCGCCGCGATCCCGTTCGACGCCCCGACCGCGTTCGTCGTGGGCGGTCACGACATCCGCAACACGACGTTCACCCGCAGCGTCGCGGAGTTGCACTCCCGGTCCAACGTGTTTGCGGATCACATTCTGACGCAATGCACGGACCAGCTTGACGACTGGGCCAAGAATGTTCGCGCTGGCGTGGTGTTCCGCCCCAACGCGGTGATTGCCGCCCTTGCGGATCGCCCCGATGTCCGACACGCTTCGACACCGCGAATTGCGATCGACCAAATCCAGAAAGACTTGCGGGAGTTTCAAGCCAAACACAAGCTCGATCAACTTCTAGTCGTCAACGTCGCCTCCACGGAACCGCCGTTCGAGTTGCGGGACGAACACCAATCGTTCGCGTCGCTCGAAGCCGTTTTGGACCGCACAACACCGGCGCCGTTGCCGACTAGCAGCCTGTACGCCTTTGCCGCATTGGATGCGGGGTTCCCGTACTTGAACGGCACGCCGTCTCGCGGCGCAACGTTGCCGGCACTGGAAGAATTGGCACGCCAACGCAAAGTCCCCCATGCCGGGCAAGACCTGAAAACCGGCGAGACGATGTTGAAGTCCGTGCTGGCCCCAATGTTTGCTAAACGCAATTTGCGGGTACTGAGTTGGGTCGGCCACAACATCCTCGGCAACCGCGATGGCTTGGTGCTGAACGATCCTGAAAACAAAGCGTCGAAGCTCATCAGCAAAGACAAACTCGTCGCCGACCTGCTGGGCTACAAGCCGCAAACCCATGTTTCGATTGAATATATCGAATCGCTGGACGACTGGAAAACCGCCTGGGACCACATTCACTTTGAAGGCTTCCTCGGCACGAAAATGACCCTGCAATTCACCTGGCAAGGCTGCGATTCGATCCTCGCCGCCCCGCTCGTGATCGACCTCGCCCGGCTGTGCTTGCTGGCCCAACGGCGGGGCGAATGCGGCATGGTGCGGGAACTCGCGGTGTTCTTCAAAACCCCGGCTGGCGTCGCGGAACATGATTTGTTCAAGCAGTTCGATATGCTGGAACGCTACCTGCTCCCGAACGGGTAAATCACGAAATCAATTTTCACCACAGAGGGCACAGAGAGCCACAGAGAAGAATAAAACTTGTATTTGG
>JAYSXU010000412.1:0-4354 GCA_043716965.1 Fimbriiglobus sp. | reverse complement strand
TGACTTTTCCTGTCCCTCGGATAGATTCGATGAACGATCCGGGCGGCGACATAGCCGGCTTTGAAGCCAGCATCAATGTTGACGACGGCGACGCCGGATGAGCAACTGTTCAAGATCGTGAGCAGGGCGGCAACGCCACCGAACGACGCGCCGTAGCCGACACTGGTTGGCACGGCGATGACCGGGCAATCGACAAGCCCACCGATCACGCTTGGCAACGCCCCATCCATTCCCGCCACGGCAATAATCACGTCCGCCGCCGCGAGCTTATCTCGATGTCGCAACAGCCGGTGAATCCCCGCGACGCCGACATCAACGACCATGTCCGCTTTCGCCCCCATGACGCGGGCCGTGACCAAGGCTTCCTGGGCAACGGGTAAATCGCTCGTGCCTGCCGTGACCACCCAAACTTGCCCCAAGTTCGCCGGTTGCCAATCATGACTCGGCAACCAAAACGTGCGGGCTAACCGATCTTGATCCGCCGCCGGAAAACTTTTGCTCAACGCATCAGCTTGCTCAGCACTTACCCGCGTGGCGTAAGCACATTGCCCCGCTTCGTGAAGTCGGCGAATGGCACTCGTCGCCCATTCCGTTGTTTTTCCTTCGGCAAGAACCACTTCGGGAAACCCGCAGCGTTGTTCGCGGTTCAAATCCATAGTGGCAAAGCCAAGATCGCCATCTGAAACGTTAAGTTGCTGAACCGCATCGTCGATTGCCAGTTGCCCCGCTTGGACAGCGAGTAGCAAAGCCTTAATTTTATCGGGGTTCATGGTGTGGACTCAAGGTGTTGAAATTGCCCTGTTATCGGGTGTGCCTTCAGGTTCCCGGCGAACCGGCTGCGTAAGCTGCCGGGTGGGCTACCTTAAGCAGGAGGAAAGTTATCACCCAGGCGACTTACGTCGCCGGTTCGCCGGGAATGCTAAAAATCCGCAGGTACCCCGATCATCCTCAAACTATTGATAGGAACCGCTGTGTGGCACGGTGCCTGTTGATCGTACAACTTGAACAAAAATCCCGACTTTGCCAATCCGACTGAATTCGGTGACCCGCACAACCGATAAGACCGTTACGACAACCACGAATCCCGTGGCACGTCGGCGTTCAAGGAATTGCGGAGTGACCAACATGAAGCTGATTTCTTTGGCTTTGGTGGTACTTGCCGCGTTGGCAACCGTGGGCGTCATCGTCAGTCGTGGTCAACAAGTTCCCGTGCCGATTGCGGCATCCGGGTTGGCACCCGACATTCAGCCGACCAAGTCGCGGATGCAAAAGCTCGACATTGATTACAAGCCTGAAGAACGCAAAAACATTGCCCGGATTGAACTGGTCGTGTCCCGTGACCAAGGGCAGACCTGGGAAGTGATGGACGCGGTCACGCCGGACAAAGATCACCTCGTCTTCAACGGCAAAGACGACGGCCTCTATTTCTTGAACATGGTGATCGTCTTCCGAAACGGCACCCGCGATCCGAAGGATGTCGCACTCGCAGCCCCGGCACTGAAGTTACTGGTCGATGCCACCGCGCCAGTTGTGAAGATCACGAACACGCAACGGGTGGGTGAAGAGGTCATCGTCGATTGGACGATCGACGAAAAATACCCGAACGATGCCGCGACGCAGGTACTTTATAAAGCCAGTACCAACCCCGCCAACGAATGGATTCCTGTTCCTACCACCGCGATTAGCAAGCGGAACGCCCGGTTCAAACCAACATTGAACGGGCCGATTCTGGTTCGCGTCATGGCTCAAGACTTGGCCGGTAATGTGGGCGATGTTGCCCGTGAAGTTCCGGTGGGGATCACGGCATCTTACACGCCAACTAACCCGCCAACGCGCCCGACACCCACCTTGGAACCACCCGCCGCCCCAGTACCGATGCTGCCTACGACACCACTTGTTGCGACGAGCGGACTACTTCTGCCAACCAACCCGGTGACGGTTCCCGTCGAACCGGCACCAATGTCACCGGCTCCAGCGTTACCACCCAACACCCAGCCGGCTTGGGCAGCGACTCCGGTCGGTGGCGTGCAACAACCTGTTGCCCCAGCACCGATGCCAACGCCTCTCATGACAGTACCGCCTGCACCACTCCCGATGGCCACGGATCATGGGTTCCAACCTGTGGCAACGGGTTCGGGGATTAGCTCCCAGCCAACATCAGCGGCTGCAACCAATACCCAGTTGATAAACTTCACGCGGTTTGACTTGCAGTACCAGCTCGAAAACGGGCCGTCAGGGATCAGCAAAATTGACCTCTACGTGACCCGTGACGAAGGCCGCACGTGGGTTCGGTGGAGCCAACACGACAGCCGTGAAACGCCACTTCGTGTCGCCCTTGATGTCAGCTTCAACCAGAAAAACATCCAAATTGAAGGCGATTACGGGTTCAAGCTCGTGCCAACCAGCGGGGCGGGGCTAAGTGACGGTGCCCCCGTGCCGGGTACGCCACCGGAGTTGCGTGTTCACGTCGATCTCACCCCGCCACTTGTCGAAGTGGGGGCGCCGGAACCGGACCCGAATCAGCGCAACGCAATGGTGTTGCGGTGGCGAATCACCGACCGCAACCCCGGCAAAGAACAAGTGTTGATCGAATGGAGTGAGCAACCGAACGGCCCCTGGAGTTCCGTCGCCGCGTCAGATACCGGAACCGCATTGGTAGCCGGGCCGATCGCCACGACTTCGGTTTCCCAACGGGTGCCGAACACGGGGTCTTACACCTGGGTGTTACCGGCGACGTTGCGAACCCACAAAGTTTACCTGCGGTTTTCGGCCTGGGATGCCGCCGGCAATAAGACCGAAGCCGCCAACCCGCAACCATTCCTCGTCGATCCCCACAAACCCAAAGCGCGAATCCAAGGCATCTTGACGGCGAACGTTGCACCAAGACCGTAATTTATGTTGGTCTCGGCGCGATTTCTCACAGTCAAGTATGAACCGTGCGGCGGATTTTCGCTCAATTTTCAAACACACCCCGCGATTTGCAGCTAAGTTTGAGCGTCTCCGAACGTCATTCTCAACTAGCTGCCCATGACTGAAAAATTCGCCGAAACTTGGGTGACCACCCCGATGCAGATGCTGACAGGCGGGCATCTCGATGCTTGTCTGGTTCACATCTATCCGTCCGGCCCGGCAATGGGGCGACGGTACGCACTTGGCAAAAACACCTGGTTATTGGGGCGGGGCGAAGACTGCGACATCCGTGTGAATGAAAATTCCGTGTCCCGCAAACACGCCAAGATTGACCCCTCTCCGACCGGGTACATCGTCAACGATCTCGGAAGTACGAACGGCACCTTCGTGAATGATGTCGTGACCGGCGGAAATTATTTACTTCGAGACGGTGACTATCTTCGAGTCGGCAACTGCATTTATCGTTACCTCGGCGGCGGCAACATCGAGTCGGAGTACCACGAAGAAATCTACCGGCTGACGATCATGGACGGTCTCACGCAGATTCACAACCAACGATACTTACTCGACTTTCTTGAACGGGAACTCGCCCGATCCAGCCGGCACTTTCGACCACTGTCCGTGCTGATGATCGACCTCGACCACTTCAAGTCGATCAACGACGAGAACGGTCACCTGGGCGGGGATTTCGTCCTCCGTGAACTGAGCGAACGCATCCGACACGGCGTGCGCCGCGAAGACCTCTTCGCCCGGTACGGCGGCGAAGAATTCACGATGGTGCTGGTGGAAACAGACTCGGAACAAGCGACCGACGTTGCGGAACGGCTCCGCAAAACCGTTGGCGAGACCCCGTTTCTTTTCGATTCCAAACTGATCCAGGCCACCGTCAGCATCGGCGTGGCCACGACAAAAGGCGAGCGTACCTTCACCCCGTTGGACATTCTCCACCAAGCGGACGAGTTGCTTTACGCCGCGAAGCGGAACGGCCGCAATCAAGTCCTGGCCAGCTCCACTGCCCTTACCCCGTGATCGCTCCTCCCATAGGCTGGCACAAACTGTGTCCGACCAAAGTGGAGGGGTTTCGTGAAAGCTGTTGTCTTCGACCAACCGGGGAATCCGGCAAGCGTACTTTTGTTACGAGACGTGCCGACACCAACACCCAACCGGGGTGAGGTGCGGGTGCGGATGTTGGCCAGCCCGATCAACCCGTCGGATCTGCTTTACATCGAAGGCCGGTACACCGTACCTGCGAAATTGCCTGCCACACCGGGGTTTGAAGGGGTCGGCGTCGTCGAACAATCCGGTGGCGGACTACTCGGGTGGTTCATGACGGGGCGACGGGTTGTGGTGTTGAACGACCGCAACGGGAATTGGTCCGAACAGACCATTGCCTCCGCAAAACCGTTGGCGAGACCCCGTTTCTTTTCGATTCCAAACTGATCCA
>JAYSXU010000411.1:0-1470 GCA_043716965.1 Fimbriiglobus sp. | reverse complement strand
GTCCGAAAATGGGTTCCACGGTTCAACCCGCGAGTTGTTTTTGTGGGGTCGGCGTTCAGCCTCGGCGCGATCGGCACCACGGCGATCGGGGCGTGGTTCAACACCTTTGCCTTGACTTGGCCCGTCAGCCTGTACATGGCATTCCGCGTCGCCCTCGCGCTCGGCCTCGACCACACGGTTCACGGCTGGCGGCGTCAAGTTTTTGGCCGACTGGCACTGCTGCTTTTCATCACGTTGTGCTACGGCTATTACCACCTCTGCATGGCGGTCGGGTACGCGATGGCCTGGGGCTTCCTGTTCGGCTTCGTACCAGCGTTGCCGTTCGCCGTGGTTGCCAACCGGGTAGCAAACCCCAAGCTCCGGTGGCTGCTCGACGGTCTCGGATTCGTCATCTATTTTTGGACATCCGCGCTCTTCCCCGGCGTCAAAGCGAACTGGGTTGAGTAACGAAGTGGGCGTTCGCTCAAGTTGCTATCGCTGCCAAGCGTGTGATGTTCGGGAAGCTTCCGTCATGTCAAGAAAGTGTCAAGAAAGTTGCTACACACTTTGAACGGTTCCTGCCCGTTGGCGGCACAGCCACCAGATAGCGGCGACCACGAACACGTCGCCAATGACGTGAAACGGGACGACCCAGATTGCTTCCGGGGCGTCGATGATTCCGGCGTTCGCAAAGCGGCTTTCTAGCACATCGTTGGGGATTCGCACTGCGACTTTTGTTTTCAACTCGGCGGCAATTGCGGCCCACTGCTTTAGCATGTACAGCAACCCCAGCAAGTGGGTCCACGCGAAGAACGCAAAGCCACTGACCATGACCCAGAACACCCGGCGGTCCGTGCGGGCGGTCTTCGATAGCACGAACAGAACAAGCAGCGCGAACACGACGACAAGGTAGAAGTTCCATGCCGCTAGCAGCATTTCCCAACGCTTGAAGCCTTGCTCGAATAGCGTCTTCTCGTCCATGTTAACTCCCAGTTTTTATGGCTTTATCATTGGTTACGGCTTCGCCAGGGTGATCGGCAGCCCGTACTCGCAGTTGCGGGGCGGGTTGATGCCGAGGAAATCGGCGACGATCGGCGAGGCGTGCAGGGGGGTGATTTTCTCGTCCCGCTTGCCGCCCGCGATTCCGGGGCCGTAGGCTAGAAACACCGTGTGGGTGTCGTAGGGGTGCGGGGTGCCGTGGGTGGTGCCGGTGGCATAGGTGTCGAGTAAGTAATACGGCTTGGTCACGACGACAACATCGCCGCTGCGGTCCGGGTGGAAGGATTTGCGCGTGGGGGCGGCGAACGGGTCGTCCGTCGGCGACACGGCCATTAATTGTTTGCGAGTGTACGCCCGTTCGATGCCGGGTTGGGTGCGAAGCCACTCCGCGAGTTTTATGGCCACGTCGTCCGGGTTTAAGTTATTCGCTTTGATGTGCCGTTGGTTCAAGTAAATGTTCGGGGCCGAGTTCGCTTCCAACCACAGGTTGGA
>JAYSXU010000042.1:0-6398 GCA_043716965.1 Fimbriiglobus sp. | reverse complement strand
AATCGGCGTGTAAGTTGGAATCCTTCGGGTGCTTCTGAACCAATTCTTGAAACTCAATCAGGGCTTGCGATTGGTTATCAACCTTGTCGTAAAGCACGGCGAGTCGGCGGGAACAGCGGTCGTTCAACTCCGGTGAGATTTTGCGGGCACGTTCGTAATAAGCAATCGCGTCCGCTTCCCGGTTGTCCTTCGCTTCGAGCGATTCCGCCATTTTCATCGCCAAACTAGCGGTATCTTTGGACGGCAACTCCGTCGTCGAATGCACTTCGGATTCGGTACTCATCGGCTTCGACGCGGTGTACGGACTCGTATCCTTCTTCACGAGATACTGGTCCCAAACACACCCAGTTTGCCCCAGTGTGAGTGCGAGCAGTGTCAGGCTGAAGTAGGTCGTTTTTCGAGTCGTCATTCCGGTCTCCGTTGGCCGCGTGATTTCGTAGGTCGTGGTCGAAGGAGGCTTAGCGACATGGCACCGACACAGGACTTTTCAGACAGGATTAACAGGATTTTCCAGGATTCAAATCTGATTACATAATCCTGTAAAATCCTGTTAATCCTGTCTAAAAATCTTCACATGGATTGAACTGTCGGTGCCCACGCAAAGCCTCGACCTACAAATCCATCTCGTTACGGCTTACAAGCCGGTGAATCGGAGTAGCCCGAAGGCCCGGAGACGTAGGTTTTTTCGATGCCGATGAACTGCTTGATGCGGCTCATGTCGGTGCGAATCGGGCTGCGGTAGTCGCGGTAGTGCCCTTCGAGCCGGTTCAGGATGTAGAATTCCAAGTCGGTCGGGTCGAGGATGTCGGAGCCGGGTAGCGGGGGCATTTGGCCGGGGTCGAGTGGCCGCACCAACTCCGGTGTTATGAAGATGACCAACTCCTTTTCACCCGCCGAGGTGCGGTTCAAACCCGTCAGTTGACCGATGTACGGAAGGTCGCCCAACAGCGGGATTCGGGTCGTATCCGCACCTTGGTTTTGCTCGATCAACCCGGCGACGGCCAGCGTCTCACCTTGTCGCAGTTCCACGGTGGTGTTGACGTTCCGTGCCGTCAACCCGGCGACGTTCGCGCCGCCGATGTTGGCACCAGCGGAGAGATCGCGGCTACTCACCGTCGCCGAGAAGTTCAGTCGAACCCGGTCCCGGTCCGTGATGAACGGCGTGAAGGTGAGTTGCACCCCGTAGGGCACAAATTGCACGCCTTGCAGGCCGCCGAATGCGTTGCCGGCGGTCACCACGGGCACGGGATACTGACCCCCGGCGAGGAAGTTAGCGGTCTGGCCGTTCATCGTCACGAGCGTGGGTTCGGCAAGCGATTTCGCATACGAGAGTGACTTGAGGGCTTCGATGGCGAGCGGGATTTTACCGGCGTCCAGGTTCAGCGACAGGTTCGTCGTGCCGCCGATACCGGTGTTGTTGTTAATGCCGTTCAGCCCGTTGCCCGTCCCAATCTGCACGGACCCGGCCAGCAAACCGCCCGTGTTATTCGTAAAGACCTGAATGCCTTGGCTGTTGCGAAAGCCAAAGTTCATCCCGACACTACGTGCCGCCGAGCGGTTCACTTCCGCAACGATGACCCGCAGCATGACTTGCTGTTCCCCGGCGACTTCGAGCAGGTTAATGATGCTCGGTCCGCCCGACGCCCGGAACGCTTCCAAGCCCGTCGTGGGGTTCTCAAGTGCCCCAACGGCTTGGAGTGGGACTCGGCCCGCATCTCCGGCAGTATTCACCCCACCTGTTGTGCTATTCGCGGTGATAATCCGGATCACTTGGGAACCTTGAACGGTGTCTCGCACCCGCCCGCTCACCATGACTTTGTCCCCAACAACCTTTAGCCGCACGGAGCAATCTTTGAAGTAGCGATTGATGTCGTCTTCGAGGGCTTTGTACGCACGGTCCAATCGTTCCTTGGCTTCGGGGTCGGGGTAAATCCGCACCAGGTAAGAAATCGTTTCTTGCTTGCTCGGGTCGTTGGCGTCGCCGAACCAGATGTTAAGGACTGTGGACCCGACCTCGCGGCCTTGGAGCAGGATTTCCTTCGGGTTCACGATGTTGACGGCAAGATACCGTTCGTCACCCGCTTGGATGCGGAACGGCACGCCCTTCAACACCATGACCCGCGTTTGGCCCGCCACGATGTCGAAAGTCGTCTCGGGGTCGAGCACTTTTTGGACGTACTTATCGAGTTTGAGTTTGGTCGCCGGATTGGCTTGTGGTGACCCACCCATTGTTCCCGGCGTCGGAGACAGCAACGGGTTCTTCAACGGATTAAACAACGAACTACTAACCGGGTCCGGTGGCGTGGACGTCGGAGTCGATCCTGGTGTTGAGATGGGCGCGGGCTGTGCGCCGTTCGTCTGTGGGCTACTCACAGGTAGCTTTTGCGGAACCACGGCTTGAACCGGGATCGCAACCGGCTGCACGGGTGGGGCTGGAATGGGTATTAAGTCCAGCGGCTTTACCGCGAATGGCGCTGAATTACTAACTGGTACACCCGGCAATTGGGCGATCGCGGGGGCACTGGCAAAAAATTGCACGGCACCCAAGACGAACAGGCCAGTCCAGAACGCACCCCAACAAATTGACCACCGACGGTGAGCCGCGACGTTTCGAGAATTCCCTTGAGCGATCATTCCGCGTTCCCCCTCACCGCAGGTAAACAAACGTCGCAATCCCACGCAATCGAACCTGTCTCGCGTTGTAGCGGAGATAGCCCAGACTACGTGAATCACAGAATTCGTTGCGAAACTGCAACCAAGTTCCCTATTCAACCGTGGTCGGGTGAATCCCCCAGGAACCGGCGCGACGTTTCATGTCGAGTTTGCGGTAATACCGTTTCCCGAAATCCTGTCAACACAGCAATTTCAAACGGGACTCGTCTGATCTGGCCTGCCCAATTCAAATTGTTTCGATAGTCATGGTGATGATTGCTGTGGTCGTTTGTGTCGTGCGGGTGGAGGGTGCAGGGTGCGGACAATTGTGCTGCTACTGGTTGGGGTCTATGTCCTCGGTGCCGCCGTCTGGGTTGTGGCTTCGGGCGTGATCCGCACGGGCGGGGAAGTGGAGCTTCTAAATGTGGCGTGTGATCCGACGCGGGAACTGTGGCACGATATTAACGAGCGATTTATTCGACACTACGAGCAAAAGCAGGGCATGAAACTAACGATTCGCCAGTCTCACGGCGGCTCGGGTAGTCAGGCGCGGAACGTGAATGATGGGTTGCCCGCCGACGTGGTCACGCTGGCGTTGTGGTCGGACACGGACGCGATTCGCAAGAAAGGACTGATCGACGACGGTTGGGAGAATCGGTTTGAAAATCGGTCGTTGCCATACGTCTCCACGATCGTCTTCGTGGTCCGGCGCGGGAACCCGAAGAACATCCACGATTGGGCCGACTTAACCCAACCCGATGTCCGGATCATCACACCGAACCCGAAAACGTCCGGGAACGGCAAGTGGAGTTTTCTCGCGGCGTGGGGGTCCGTGCTGCAAAACGGTGGCAGTGAAGCAGACGCCCGCGATTTCGTCAATCAGCTTTTTCGGCACGTCGATGTTCTGGACCCGTCAGCACTCGGTGCAGTCGCTTCGTTCGCGGAAAAGAAGATTGGCGACGTTCACCTGACTTGGGAAAACGAAGCCTACATCGAACGTGACCGCTACGCCAAGGAGGGGCTGGAGATCGTCTACCCGAAGTCGAGCATCCTTGCCGAACCGCATGTCGCCATTGTTGATAGCGTGGTGCGAAGCAAAGGAACGCAAGTGATTGCGGAAGCCTACATCAAGTTTCTGTACACGATTGAAGCGCAAGAAGTGATTGCTAAACACTACTACCGGCCCACGAACGAAGCCGTGCGGAAGCGCACCGCGAGCCAGTTTCCAGCACTGGTACTGTTCTCCGCCTCCAGTATCGAACCGAACTGGGACACACTTCAAAAGCGGTTCTTCGCCGAAGCCGGCGAGTTCGACCAGATGTTAGCCAGTTACCGGAAATAGCGGAAAGGTTTTGAGCGATGTCGATTGCGAATCGTCGGGTGCTACCGGGGTTTTCGCTGGGGTTGGGGTACACGATACTGTACCTCGGCATCCTGGTTCTGATCCCGCTCGCGGCGTGCTTCTGGAAAGCGGCGGACTTGAGCTGGAACGAATTCTGGGCCGCCGTCTGGACCCCACGTGCCGTGGCCGCTTACAAGCTCACGTTCACGGCGTCGCTCATCGCGGCGGCGGTCAACGTGGTGTTGGGGTTGATCGTGGGCTGGACCTTGGTGCGGTACGACTTCCCGTTCGTGGCGATCGTGGACGCACTCGTGGACATCCCGTTCGCGTTGCCGACGGCGGTGGCCGGGCTGGTGTACGCAGGGTTGTATGTGAACGACGGTTGGCTCGGCCAGTTTCTCGTACCGCACGGGATTGAAGTGGCCAACACGCGGCTGGGCATCATCGTCGTGTTGGTCTTCACCGGGTTTCCGTTCGTCGTCCGCACCATTCAACCCGTCCTCGAAGACCTGGACGCCGAGACGGAAGAAGCGGCGGCGGTCCTCGGGGCGAGTCGGTGGCAAACGTTCCGCCGGGTCATTCTCCCGAACCTGATTCCACCCGCGCTGACCGGTTTCACCCTGGCCTTCGCCCGTGCGATCGGGGAGTACGGCTCCGTGGTTTTCATTTCGAGTAACATGCGGTACGAAACGGAAATCGCCCCGGTCATGATCATCTCGTGGCTCGAAGAATTTAAGTACAGCGAAGCGGCGGCGGTTGCTGTCGTGCTACTCGTGTTTTCGTTCCTGCTGCTCGTCGTCATTAACCTGCTCGAACGGTGGAGTCAGCGCTATGGCACTTGAGTTGCCGCCCCGGTTGTCGCGCCCGCGCAACGACCCGTGGTGGGTCCGCTACACGCTCGTCGGCTTCACGCTGCTCATCGTGGGTGGACTGGTGATCGTGCCGTTGGTTAACGTATTCGCGCAAGCCTTCGGCGAAGGCGTCGGCGTGTATTGGGATAAACTGGTCAACGCACCGGATACCCGCCATGCGATCTTTCTGACGCTGATGATCGCGCCCGTGGCAGTCTCGTTGAACACGGTCTTCGGGATTGCTGCCGCGTACACCATCGCGCGGTTCCGCTTCCCCGGTCGGACGATTCTGACGACGTTGATTGACCTGCCGTTCTCGGTCTCCCCCGTCGTCGTCGGGTTAATGTTCGTGTTGCTCTTCGGGTCCGGAACGCCGCTCGGCAGTTGGTTGAAGGAACACGGCTATCAGGTCATTTTCGCGCCACCGGGATTGGTCTTGGTGACGGCGTTCGTGACCTTCCCGTTTGTAGCCCGCGAGTTACTTCCGGTGTTGGAAGCCATCGGCCCGGATGAAGAAATGGCAGCGCGAAGTTTGGGTGCATCCGGTTGGCAAATGTTCTGGAAGATCACCTTACCAAATATCAAATGGGGCCTGCTGTACGGGATCATCCTGTGCAACGCCCGTGCAATGGGCGAGTTCGGCGCCATCTACGTCGTCTCCGGGCGCATCACCGGCCAAACCGACACGATGCCAATCCGGGTCGATAAGTTGCTTCAAGAACACGACAAGTCCGGCGCCTTCGCCGTGGCGTCGTTGCTGACGTTTCTGTCGATCATCACGCTCGTCATTAAAGTGCTAATCGAGCGCCGGCTCCGTGCCTTGCAAGCGGCTGCGAAAGAGCAGACTGCGAATCTTCAATCAATGACGTGACCCCTCTTTTGTCGCAGTTCTGCTAAACTAGCGGCATGAATCCCATCATCTTTGCACTCCGGCGGCCATACACGATCCTGGTCGGGGTCGTGGCGGTGTTGATTGGGTCCGGGTTGGCGATGTTCCGCGCGAAGGTGGACATCTTCCCAAACCTGAACCAGCCGATTATTTACGTCTGCCAACCCTACGGCGGCATGAACCCGCAACAGATGGAAGGGTTGCTGACGAACTACTACGAATTTCACTTCCTGTACGTGAACGGCATCCACCACGTCGAGTCGAAAAACATCCAGGGCATGACGCTGCTGAAGCTCTACTTCCACCCCGGTACCGACATGGCTCAGGCGATGGCCGAGACCGTGGCCTCCGTCAACCGGGCCAAGTTCATGATGCCGCCGGGGACGGTGCCGCCGTTCGTGACACGGTTGGATGCCGGCAGTGCCTCGGTCGGTTACCTTGTGTTGTCGAGCGACAAGATGTCCATCAAGGACATCCAAGATACGGCGACGTTGAAGGTCCGCCCGATGTTTGCGAGCATCCCCGGCGTGTCCAGTCCGCCCGCGTTCGGCGGCAATCAACGGGCGATTGTGGTGAGTGTCGAACCGGACAAGTTGCGAAGCCAACAGATCAGCCTGGATCAACTCACGGAAGCCGTCACGCAGGGCAACGCCGTGACACCCTC
>JAYSXU010000410.1:0-1470 GCA_043716965.1 Fimbriiglobus sp. | reverse complement strand
GTGGGTGCCCGGCGACCCGTTCACCGCGATTGACGTGCGCCCCGGTCGCGTCATTGTGATCGGCGCCCCGCCCGCCGTTGGGAAGACGGCTTTGATCGGTCAGTTGACGACGCAACTGCTTCAACTCAACCCTGAACTCAAGTTGCTGACCTGCAACGTGGAGATGACGCCGACGGAGTTGCTGCTCCGCCAACTCAGTCGGATGTCGGGCGTGGAACTCTCCAAGATTACCGATCGCACTATGTCCCCCGAGGAACGCAAGCGACTTGATCGGGGCAAGCAAACCGGGCAAGCGGTATTCGAGCGGATGCACTTCTTGAAGCCGCCGTTCCACTTCGGCAACATCAAGCAAGCGGTGCAGCACCATGAAAGCGAATTGGTCGTGATCGACTACATTCAACGGTTTGCCCCGTCACCCGCCACGGACGCCGCCAAGAACGCTGACAGTCGCCGCGCACTCGATTTGATGATGAACGAGGTGCGAGAGGTCGCCACGTGGGGCGCCTGCGTGTTCGTCATCTCGGCCGTGGCCCGCCAGAAATCCGCGTCGGGTGCGAGTGGGTATGGCGGGTTGAACATGGCCAGCCTCCGGGGTAGCTCGGAGCTTGAATACGGTGCCGATTCGGCGTACCTCCTCACGCGGGAACGCCGGTCGGAATTCGCGGCACTGGAATGCGTCAAGAACCGCAACGGCGAAGAAGTGGACATCCCGTTACGGTTCTCGGGCGCGGTCCAGCTTTTCAGCAAAGGCGAACCGTTTGACGGCTACGATGAAGCCGCGCCGAAACCGACCAAGGGGAAGAAACTGTGACACCCGGCCCCGAACCCGGTTCCGCCTGGGAGCGCCGTTGCCCTGACGCCTGGCCTATCGAACTGCTGCACCTGTCCGCCGGGCTGATGCCACCCGGCAAACGCCTGGCGACACCCCAGGAAGCGGCCTTGATCGCCGGTCGGTTGACCGAGGCCGATTATCTGGCAACTGCCTCTTCCCGAGCCACGGCATCACCACCGGCGACGCGGGGGCAGAAGACAAACGGGAAGGGGCAGTCCCGCAAGCCTCATCGTGTTGTTGGCAAGCTCCGAGCGGCGAACACCTTCCTGGATTCACTCATCACGGTGGAACCCCGGTTGCCACCGTTGGCCGTTTCGGTCTGGCTGTGGATGTGGCGGTGTGAACGGAACGGCGTTGCCGTTGTTTCCGTGGCGAAATTGGCAGCCCGTTTCGACGTCGATCGCCGCACCGTTCGCCGGGCGTTGGACCGCCTTCGCAAGCAAGAACTTGTCGTCCGAGAGCGGCGCGGCCAAGCGGGGGCCGGGGCGTCGGTTTATCGGTTGCTGGCACCCAAGTTGGTGGAGCAAAATCCGGGCGAGTAACTGCCACCTGGACACTTGCTCATGGGGGCGTGGCTGTCCGAACGATGGGCGTGGGTGTCCCCTATAACAGGTTTCTTCTCTTAAGAGAGAAGAAAC
>JAYSXU010000409.1:0-13275 GCA_043716965.1 Fimbriiglobus sp. | reverse complement strand
TCACCACAGAGGGCACGGAGAGCCACAGAGCAAATCAAAGCTTGAATCAGTTCTTCTCTGTGGCTCTCCGTGCCCTCTGTGGTGAAACATCTTCTATTCCAGCCGGAACAGCTTTTTTAGCGATTCGAGTAGCGTGCCGCTTTGGCCTTCGCGGCTGGCTTCTTGGAGGGCGGCGATTGGGCCGTGCAGCAACTTGTTCTGGAATTGGCGGAAGGCAATCTCGATGCTGGCCCGGTCGGCGTCCGAGAGTTTGCCGTTGAACTTGGGGAGGAGTTGCCCCAAGACTTCGGTGCGGATTTTATCCACTTCGGCGGTCAGTTGGCCGATCACCGGGCCGTTGCGGCGGCGGTTCCAGTCTTCGATGAACTTCTTCACTTCGTGTTCGACAATCACTTCAGCCGGTGCGGTGTGGCGCTGCCGTTGGGCGATGGTTTGCTCGCGGATGCGGGTGAGGTCGTCAATGTTGAACAGGCAAACCCGGTCCCCGTCGTGAATGGCCGGGTCGAAGTCGCGCGGCACGGCGATGTCGAGGATGACTTGCGTGCCACTCCGTCGGGGTAACACTTTTTCGGAGTAACGGCGTCGGGGCATAATCGGCTCGGGCGCGCCAGTCGTGGTCAGCACGATGTCGGCTTGCACAAGTGCGTCATCGAGTTGGTCCCACGGTACCGGCTTGCCGCCGCACATCGCCGCCACTTCGATGGCTTTTTCCGGGCTGCGGTTGGTCACCAGAATCTGACCGGGCTTCAATTCTTGCAAGTGCTTCAACGTCAGTCGGCCCATCTTCCCGGCGCCGATCACCAGCACGGTTTTGTCATCGAAGTGGTCGAACACCTGCCGCACGTAATCGACTGCCACACTGGATACGGAGACGTGCCCCTTGGTAATCCCTGTCTCCGTGCGAATCCGTTTTGCGGTGCGTATGGCATAAGGGAAGAGGGCGTTCAACAGCGGTCCCGTGGTGCCGAGTTGGCGCGCCAACTCGAAAGCGTGCTTCACCTGCCCCGCGATTTGCCCCTCGCCAACAATCAGGCTATCAAGGCTGGCCGTCACACGAAACAGGTGTTGCAGGGCATGGGGGTTGACGTGTTCGTAAAGAAGCGGCGCGATCTTGGTGTGCGGGATGCCGTGGATTTCGCCGAGGAACTCGGCGGCAAGTCCGGCATCAAATGGTGCTTCGTTCCGACCACGCGCCACGTACAACTCGACACGGTTGCAAGTTGAAAGCAACACCGCTTCGCAGCCGAACCGCGACGACAGTTCGAGCAAGGCTTTGTGGTGCTTGGCGTCGTCGAACGCCAATTTTTCCCGCAACCCCACGGCGGCCGTGCGGAAGTTGCAACCGATCGCACGGAGGTTCATCGGGCACCCTCCCCGCTCAACGGTTCACCCGGCACGAACGGATGCACAGCGGCCAAAACCAGGACCATCAACATGAACGCAACTAGCGTTAACAACGCCAGCCGTCGCCCGGAAACATTCGTGGCATAACGACAATACAGCAAGACCAGGAACACGAGCCACAGCCCGACCGTGCCGAGCACTTTCACGCTGAACCAGTTGTCGGCGAAGTCGTGATACTGTCGCAGCAACACGGCCCCGAGTAGCAAGCCGCCCGTCAGCATCGGGAACGCCAGGTTCACGGCCCGCCGGTTCATGGATTCGAGCCGTTCCAGGCTCAGCATTTTGATGCCGCCGAGCGGGTTCAACTTCGCACGCAACCGCCGGGCTTGCACGAGGTACATCACGCTGGCCAAAAACCCCACCGACACACCGACCGCCGCGAGCAGCAACAGTAGGCCATGAACCGCCCCCCAAAACCGATCGCCGATAAACCAGTACGGAACATCCAAACTCGGTGAAGCTGTCGCGGATGAAATCAACAAGAACGACAACCCGACCAGCCCCAACACGACCGGCAAAACGAACACCGCCCACGCATACCGCGTGTGGTGCAAGGTGCCGTACAAGTAAAACACCGCCAGCACCCAGGCCACCGCCAGCAACGCTCCGTAGGGCGTTGCTGGCGTCGGGTGGTTGAACGCCAGGAACGCGGAGTGGGCCAACAACCCCGCCGCACCCAACAGCAACCCCGCCCCGCGCACCGACCGCAACGGCCACCGCAACCGCACCAGCTCCAGCGCGAACGCGAGTAAGTAACTCAGCCCGAAGCATGCATGGGTCACATTTTGAAGCGGAACCGACATCGGCGAAAATCCCTCGGGGTGGCTAACCGAGAGATTATACGGCAGGCAACCCCGAACGGATTGCGATCAAGACGTGGCCCGACGTTTGCGAGCGAACAGCACCAGCCCGACCGTGACCGCGAGGAAGACGGCGCCCGCGAGGTACCACCAAGAGGCGGGCCGCAACCAACCCTTCTTCCCCATCGCCGACGCGGGCCGTGGTTCATGCTGGATCGGCTTCACACCGAACTGCTTTTCGAGGTCCAGGTCATCGGCCGTTGGGATGTATGGCGTGTACTCTGTGAACTCCATCTCCAGCCACGGTATTTTTTCACCTGATGGTTTCTGTTTGTACATCTCGTGACGCAACGGCACTCGCTTACCGGCTACCGTCTGGTACGTGGTGCGGACGATTTGTTTGTTTGCAACAACCTGATTCGTCGAGAAATCGAACGATCGGGGCATTTCGGAATACAAGAATTGGTAGGTGTCCTGATCGAGATAGAGAGTCTTTGGAATGTCTTGGGCGACAGTAAATTCCAACTTGATTGCTTTACGTCCTTCAAAATCGACTGGCTTCGGTGCGCCGATCAATTTATCGTCTTTGTGATCGACGAATGAGTAGACTTGGCTGGAGACGGCCCAACTGGACATGAATGCGGAATGGTAACGATCGGGATCATTCCATTCTACGACATGTTTGCTAATTTTATACTTTCCGGTTTTTGAATCACGATGTAACCCATACACATCGTCAGAACTCATAAACCCACCGCTCTCTTCTGAATCGCCTGTTGGACCAATATTTTTATGTTTGTCGAGGATCGCATGTTCGCCGATCATTTCCTCATGCGTAGTTACATAAATCTTATTCGTATCAAACTTCATTAGATCCCATGACTTCAGTTTCGCAACGACTTTATGGTTACAGACATGCTTTTCGTAGATAATTTTAATTTTGCCGAAATAGTCCGGCAAGGTAGTCACTTCGTGAAATTTTGACGGTATCGGTGGCGCGGACTGTGTTGTCGCGCATACGAGTTGAGTTACAACAAGGAAAATGATGATGCGGGTGATAGTTTTCATGTGAATTTGATATGTTAGAGAATAGATGGAAGCCACCTGAATGGCTCCCATCAAAAATTCATCATCTACTGTTGACCACAATCGCAATTCACGTAACAGGGCGACAGCAACACCTTTGTTGAAGTTTGATTCACTTGCTTTAGGATGCATCGTTTAGTGCTGTCACTGCTGTTACAAGTCGCACCCCAACAGTTTTGGTTGCATGGACCGCTGGCATCATCACCAGATGTACCAGTTTGGGTCCGACACGCATCTTTCACACCGTCTTCGCCAGCACAAGTCGTGGTTTGCACGGGGATCGGGTTTGCATCGCACGTCGCCTTGCATTGAGCATCCACCTTGTCGTTGATGCACTTGCCCTTGTTGTTCGACTGGCTGGTGCTGACGAAATCCTTACACCCACCGTTCGCCACTGTCGTGTTGGCGTAATAATAGCTCCAGTAATCCCGACATTGCTGGCACGTCGTGTAGTCGGCATGGGCAACTGCCGAACCAATCAGCACCAGCGCCAGCGCGATTCCGCCGGCGACTGGCGTCAGCTGGTTCATCCATTTCCTCTCGCTCATCATCAAGCCTCCTGTGTAAAACATCACACGTCAGCGGTCGGATACGACGTACTCGATCATCTCGAACTTGGCGACATCGGCGGACGACCGGACCTCGCCTGCTCGTCGGAACGGACCCGTGGCCGAGGGCGCGCGGAGGGTCAGGGCGATTCGTTCGGCCCGGTTGGGGGTCAGTGTGACGGGGAGGTCGTGGAACTCCGCGCACCGGCACCGGGTCGATATGAGGGCAACCTGGACGTCTTTGCCCGTCAGGTTGATGACTTCGAGTTGGCTATCCACGAGGGCGTCCGGGGAAACCTTCCCCAAATCGACGACTTGAGTTGTCACGGTCACGGGCAACCCGGCGGCGGCGGCGATTCCCGCTTGCACGGAGCCGTAGTGGAGGTAAGCGTACCCGGACGCGATGCCAACCACGACCGCCGCGACTGACGCAGTCAGGGCCAGCGTCTGAACTTCACGCCCCGGCCACCCGGCCCACGCTGGTCGGGATCGCAACAGCAAGGCCGTCAGGCAGATGTCGAGGACGAACGTGAAGTACGGCGGAACCTTGGCGGCGCCGAAGCAACCGCAATCACTTTTCCCGGCTTGAATTTGGGACAGGGTCACGAGTGTAAAAATTGCAAACGCGACCTGCGCGATCATCCAGCTTCCGAACCGCCATTGACCGCTGAACAACCAGACCGCGAGCAGAATTTCAAAAACCGGAACGGTGCCGATCAGCCAACTCGGAAGGAACGCTGGGAATGCCCCGGAGCCGTCCCCGCCGGTGAACTTTGCAAGTCCCGCGACAAGCAACACCCCGCCCGCAATTCGGGAAACAACCGTCGTGAATATCTCGGACTGGACACGGAACATGTCGGAAGCCTCAGATGACTGAGGGCGATTTGCGTTAGACTTTCGTCTTTTTCAGATACAACGGCGATCACTTAACCAAGGTCAAGTAAAATATCGGAAAATAGGTGCGGGGTTTGGATTACACTATCAGCACCTCTTCAACCGGAGCCTCCCTATGCGATTGGTACTTTTCACGTTGCTCGTCATGTTGGTTCCCGTGCCCGTCTTCGCAGAGGAACCGATCTTTCCTGAGGGGGCGAAGGTGAAGGTGGAAGCGGAAAAGGGCGTGGCGGGGGAGGGGCCGGCGTGGGATCCGAAGCTGGGGTTACTGACGAGCGGCAACGGCAACATCCACCGGCTCGATCGCAGCGGAAAATCGACCGTCTTCCGCGACAAAGCGGGGACAAACGGGTTGCTGTTCGATCGCGCCGGAATGTTGGTCGCGTGTGAATCCGAGTTACGCCGGATGACGCGCACGGACCGGGACGGCAAGGTGACCGTGCTGACCGATCGGTTCAGCGGCAAACGCTACAACACGCCGAACGATCTCACGACCGACTTGAAAGACCGCATCTATTTTTCCGACCCGCGCTACGGCCCCAAGGACGGCATGGAACAGTTCGACGAGACCGGCAAGACGGTCGAAGGCGTTTACCGGATCGACCCCGATGGCAAAGTTTCACGGGTGATTGGCCGCGAAGTGGAACGGGCCAACGGCGTGCTGGTGTCGGCGGACGATCGGTACTTGTTCGTCGCGGATAACAACAACGACGCACTCGGCGGGGCGCGGAAGTTGTGGCGATTCGATTTGAACGCGGACGGCACCGTTGACCCCAAAAGTCAAAAACTGCTTCACGATTGGCGCAACGGCCGTGGGCCAGATGGCCTCAAGCAAGACATCAAGGGTCGGCTGTATGTCGCCGCTGGACTCAACAAACCCAACCCGCCCGCCGAACCTGCCGATGATGTCAAAGGCGGCATTTACGTGTTGAGTCCGGAAGGGAAATTGCTCGCCTTCCTTGCGGTGCCAACGGACGAGGTCACGAACTGTGCCTTCGGCGGGAACGACCTGAAGACGCTGTACATCACCGGCGGCGGCACGCTGTATAGCATCCCGACCACAACACCCGGTCGCGTAGTCTGGCCGAAGTGACCGAATGCCGTTCGATCTACTATGAATGAAGTTGTCCGCACTTGAACACGAAAACTTCCACCCTCCGAGATAATCCATGAATAGCCTGATTGTGTCCTTGGCGCTGGTCCTGGCGGCTGATCCCGTTGCGGGGGATTGGAAAGCGCAGGAAGATGTTTACTTGAAGAACATCAAGCAACTCACGTCGAGTTTCGTGCGGGCCGGGGAAGGGTATTTCTCGCCGGACGGCACGCAGATTATTTACCAGGCCGAGGAGAAAGACACCGGCAACCCGTTCTACCAAATCTTCGTGCAGGACATCGCATCGGGTAGCTTCCGCAAGATTAGCCCCGGACTGGGGCGGACGACGTGTGCGTACTTTCACCCCACCAATAAACGGGTCATCTTCGCCAGTAGCCACGAAGACCCGGACGTGAAGAAGCATCACGAAGACGAGTACAAGCAACGAACCGAAGACGCGAAAAATGGCGTGCGGCGCCGTTACTCGTGGGACTTTGACAAGTACATGAAGATTTACGAAGCGAACCCCGATGGCACCGATTTAAAATGCCTAACGCCGAACGCAAAAGCTTACACCGCAGAGGGCAGCTTCTCCAGCGACGGCAAAAAAATCGTTTACAGCAGCGGCAATTCGGGCAACGTGCAACTTTACACGATGAACGCGGACGGCACCGGCGTGGTGCAACTGACGACCAAACTGAACTGCTACAACGGCGGCCCGTTCTTCAGCCCGGACGGGACCAAGGTCATCTTCCGCAGCGACCGCAAGGAGAAAGACCGGCTCCAACTGTTCGTGATTAACGCCGACGGCACCGGCGAGAAAGCGTTGACCGACAACGACAAGTGGGTGTACTGGGCACCGTACTGGTACAAGGACGGCAAGCACATCATCTACACCGCCGCCGACCACAGCGATGAAAAAGCCCGGCCCAACTACGACATCTACTGGATGAACACCGAAACCGGCAAAACCACCCGGCTGACGTATGCTCCCGGCCAAGACGTGCTACCCGTCTTCAGCCCCGACTACACCAAAATCATGTGGACCACCAGCCGCGACGGCCGCAGCCCCACGCAACTTTGGATCGCCGACTTCGTGACGCCGAAGGAGTGAGTTGAGCTGCGTTGCGATTGATAAAGTCTCTTCAAGCAGGCTGAATTCGGCCTGCTTGAAGAGACTTTTGAGTTTTCACGTAACATTCTTTTCAAGCACTTTAGTTTTTCACTTCACTCGGTCATAATTCTCGGATACCATCGCTGCCACTGATTCGTTTTTTGCTTCCACGCTTCAGGATTCACTCGATGTACCGCGCATTTCACACCAGTTTGCTTGTTTGCTGTGCAGGCGTTTGGCTGATCGTATCGGGCTGTGGCCCATCTGGGCCGACCCTATATTCAGTCAAAGGTAAAGTCACAGTTAACGGGAAAGCCGCAGCCCATGCAATCGTGTTTTTGCATCGCAAAGGCAAGACCGATATTGGCGAGCCAACGCCATACGGCAAAGCCACCGAAGACGGCACGTTCGCAATTGCCACGGCACCAGGGCAGGATGGCGCGCAAGTTGGCGATTACACGGTCACAATCGTATGGCCGGATATGTCGAAGCCGGAGGACGGCAATGGCGGACGCCCCGATGCGCTCCACGGCCTTTATGACAAAGTCGCCAACTCAAAACTGACTGCCACGGTCAAGGCGGAGTCCAACGCCCTGTCGCCGTTTGAACTCACGATTTCTGCCGCACAAGCTGCACGACCCGACGTCAAAGACCCAAACAATAAGTGAACAACGCTGTGTTGTGTTTCGACATGTTTTTTCATAGGAGTTGGGTATGTTAAGTCGTCCACGTGTTACTCGCCGGGCGTTCACACTGATTGAACTGCTGGTTGTAATCGCCATCATCGCCATCCTGATTGGGCTGCTATTGCCCGCCGTGCAGAAAGTCCGCGAAGCGGCAGCCCGCATGAGTTGCCAGAACAACCTGAAGCAAATTGGCTTGGCGTTCCACAACTTTGAAAGCGCCAACAATGCCTTCCCGCCCTTGTATACTGATGCTGGTTACACTCAAGCCCCGAACCACTTTTGCTTGACCTTCATTTTGCCGTACATCGAGCAAGGCAACTTAGCCAACTTGATCGACTTGAAGCTGGATGGCTATTCAGTCCAAAACTTTCCGGCGTTCACCCAGCCGATCAAGACGTTCATGTGCCCGTCCGCACCACTCGAACCGACGCTCACCTACAACGTGCCATCGGGTAAATACAAAGTGCTACCTCCCGGCGTGACCCAAATTCGCATGGGTCGCACGGATTACGCTGCCCCAAGTGGTGCGGGTGGCACCTGGGTGACGGCGAGCATTGGTACTCAACCGATCGCAACCGGACCACCACTTCTTGATCGAAACAAAATGGTCCGCATTTTGGAAGCGACTGACGGTACAAGCAACACCACGCTACTCGTCGAAGACGCGGGCCGTCCGTTCCGCTACGGTGCTGGCTTCACCAAGCGGGGTGCCGACCGTGAAGGTAACGGAGCCGCCGGCGGATGGGGCGACCAAGACAGTTGGTTTGGGATCAACGGTGCGGACGGCAACTTAGGCACGCAAGGCAGTGGTCCGATTGCGGTCAATGGTACGAGCGACAACGAGATCTACGGGTTCCACACCGGTGGCGCCAACATCGTCATGGGCGACGGGTCCGTGCGAATGCTGAAGAGCAGTATCACGCTCGCTCACCTCGCCGCACTCATCAGTCGTCAAGGTGGCGAAATCCTTCCGGAAGCTGTTCAGTAAGTTTTCTCCCGACAGGAACGAACGGCGGGGACTCGTCCCCGCCGTTCGGCGTTCACCCGATTAGCGATGACCCCGGTGGTCGTGGCTGGTGGGTTAACTCTTCAAACTCTTTTCGCACTTCGTGTAAGCCGAACGCACACAACTCAAACTGCTCGCTGAGGCGGCGAAAGACGGCGGCTTCGTCCGCGAATTCGCCGGCGGAAAACCGACTGGCGATGGAGTACGACCGCTTCCCGAGCGTCGTGAAATTGACGACATGGTCCGTGCACGGCCTGGCTTGCATCCGGTTCACGACTTCGGGGTACAGGCCCGACCAAAACAGCGCGAAGTCGCCGATGTGCCGGTGGTATTCCCGGCGGGTGCGGCCTTCGGGCGGTAACTTTTCGGCTTCGATTGCCATGCCGGCCAGCTCGGCGAGACGGTGCCCGTCGGCACCCCGCAGTCGATAAATTGAATCGGTGTGAACGAAGCGGGAGAGGAGAAGCGCGAGGTAATCAACCAGCGGCGGGTCCGCGACGCCGAGGGTGTTCATGAAGGCGTGTTCCGTGATCCCGGCGAACATCCGCCGGAGCGGGTGGCTGGGGGGTGGATCCCACATGGCTGGTTCCTCCTCGTGAATTGTGACGACTGACGAGCATCAAGTCCCTATTTCATTTTTACACGTCCCGTCGTTATGAAGTCAACAGCAGAATGGCAATACCCGATCGCTAAAAAAGACCAGACTTGACGAACGACTTCGCACTAACAAAGTTGCTGTTCAACTCACCGAGTGGGCGTTGCCGCACCGACAAGCGCTTGCGTGGGATGACCCAACGCGCGGTAGAGGCGGAATTGGGCGCGGTTGTAATCCGCAACAGCGGTGTGGAAATCCGCGTTCGCCTGACCCAGTGATTGCACGGCGGCGACAACTTCTTGGGGGCGCACGACCAGTGTGATGACCTCACCGATTCGGCGGGTTTGACTCAACCCTTCCAGGCTTTTTTGCGTCAGTTCAACCGCATCCTTCAACGCCGGCTCCGCCAATGCCAGCCGCTCGTTGGCCCCTTTCACTTGTGCCAATGCCGTGGCCACTTCCGCAGCAACACGGTCCTGGACGCGAAACATTTCGAGTATCGCAATCTCGTATTCGATCTTGCGTTCACCGGCACGGATTTTGTTGCTGAAGCCGAGGTTTTGGAACTCCCACATCACTTGGACATCCACATCGAACCGGCCACCGAAACTGCCGAGCGTGCTGCCCGAACCCCCGCCGTATGTACCGAGACCAAGCGACCCACTCGGATTTGTGGCCGTGCTACGCAGGGCCAGACTGGGAATCAGCGGGCGCATTTTTTCCTGTTTCAGCCGCGTGAGTGCCGCTTGAATGACGGCTTGTTGGCCGGCCAGTTCGGGGCGTGTTGTCAGCGCAATGGGGATCAACGTATCAAGGGTCGTCGTGTCCTGAATCACGGTGATTGGCAAAAACGGCGGTTCGAGTGGTTCGAGAATCGCCGTGGCATCAAGCCGAAGTACCCGCGACAATTCCGCACTACTGGTCCGCCACCGTTCTCGTGCCGTGGCCTCCACTTGTTTGCGGCGCGCGAGTTCAACCCGCGCCCGCGTGGCTTCCAGTGGTGGCGCAAGTCCTGCGGCGAGTTTTTCCGCGCGCCGACTCACTTCCTCCGCCTTCTGCGTTGCCACAATCGCACCCGTCAGTTCACCCCGCGCTTGCTGCAAGTTGAAATAGGTTTCGGCAACTGACAACGCGATGTCATTCGTGACGGCCCGTTGACTCGCCTGCCGTGCCCGCAGATCTTGCTTGGCCGCGAGGGGTGCATAGATCGCATCGCTGACCGAAAAAACGATGTTCGGCCCGAAGCCGGTCATGAACGAGCCACGGTTGGACTTGAGGATGTCACCGGCGAAGTTTTGTTGCAGACCATCGTGCCGAAAATAGTCCGTGCCGACCATGATGTTCGGCACCCAGAGCAGTTTCGCACGGTCGTACTGTTTGGCCGAGAGTTCGACTTGTCGCATCGCAATCTGGACATCAATGGGATTGGCGCCGGCCAATTGCATCGCTGTGGCCAGGTTGATCGGGAGAACGTTCGCACCCAGCATTGTCGCAGGGGCGGCGTCCGGAAATGCGGTCAATTGAGGTTGCGCATGTGACAGACCATCAAGCAGGGCGAATCCCAAGAGTGCCACTGCCCAACGCATCGCAACACCTCGTTCACGCAATCCGAGACATTAACTCGATCTCCGGCATGAGCGTTGAATACCAGGACATTGCCGATGCGTCAATTTGAAAATGCGATCGCTTGCTCTGCGGAGTGAGCGTCATGATTGTTGGTGGAAAACCTGTTCACTGTTCTGACATTCTTTGTCTTCAGGCTGAAGGCCTGGGATCACTCAGCCCAGGGCAAGGAGGCTTTGCGACGACGCCCTGGGTAGTACACACAAAAACTCTTCAGTCTGAAGGGTCGAGAGCAATCGTTACCGACTTTCGGCTCGCAGCCTTTCAGGCTGCCGGGTTGTAATCCGTGAACCCAGGGCAACGCCGAAGCGGCTTGCCCTGGGCTGAGCGCTCCCAGCCCTTCAGGCTGAAAACCAGGCAACTTGTGGACAAACTGTCCACCAACAAATGTGACGCTCACCCGGATTGGCGTGGGAATTGAATGTGGACCGTGACACGAATGGATAAGATGTGATGAGAGGGCTGTCACCGGACCAATAACTCTAACTGTAGAACCAACAACTCCAAATAAGGAACATGACCTATGCCATCCGCGAACCCTGTGATGAACCCGGACGTTTACCGCCGGGAATTGATGGACGGCCCGACCGCAAGTGCGATGTCGATGTCCGGGACCGTGATTAAGACGGCCTTTTTGATGTCGCTCCTCCTGATTACGGCGGGGTACACGTGGTACCTGTCGTTGGACGAAGCCAACACCTTGATGATGCGCGGCGCAATCCTAATTGGTGCGATCGGCGGGCTTGTGATGGCGCTCGTCACCAGTTTCTTCCCGAAGGTTTCGCCGTTCACCTCGCCTGTTTATGCCGCCTTTGAAGGGATGTTCTTGGGTGGCATTTCGGTCATATTTGAGGCCCGCTTTCCGGGTATCGTCGTTCAAGCGGTCGGACTGAGCGTCGCCATGCTGACGATGATGCTCTTCCTGTACGGTACCGGCGTCATCCGCGCCACCGAGAAGTTTAAGATGGGGATCATCGCCGCCACCGGCGCGATTTTCCTGGTCTACATGGCGAGCATGTTGCTGTCGATCTTCGGCGTCCGCATCCCGTTCATCCATGAATCGGGGGCGATCGGCATCGGTTTCTCCGTGGTGGTGGTCGTCATCGCCGCACTGAACCTGATTCTCGATTTCGACTTCATCGAACAAGGCGTCCGGTCACGGGCGCCCAAGTACATGGAGTGGTACGGCGGCTTCAGCTTGCTCGTCACCTTGGTTTGGATGTACCTCGAAATCCTGCGGTTGCTGTCCAAATTACGCAACTCCAATGATTAACCGGGAGGGTTATTTGGGGACATCCCAGGTGAAGCCGTTTTTCTCGTTCTCGTAGGGCAACTTCCCGAACTCTTCCGGTAACGCTTTCTGGAAGAACACGTGGTCGGCGTAATCGAGCAAGTCTTCATTACTCGGGATGTGCCCGACCGGGCGGTAGCGGATGCTGATTTTGTCCGACGCCTTGAGAAAATCGTAGACCTTCTTGGCCGCTTGATAAGTCAGTTGGGCACCCTCCGGATTGATCCACGTGTCCTGGGTGCCTTCCGTACCCAGGAAGGCACGCGGGGCGACGAGGGCCATGAGTAGATGTTGATCGACCGGGAGCCGGTCCACCTTGCCGACGAACTGGTTAAAGTCCGGTCGGAACCAATACGGGAACGCGCCGACGACGTTATGCAGTTGCTCGTTTTTGCCGTAAATGAACCGATATGGCGCACACCCGCCACACCCCGAATGACTCGGCACTGTCAGTGCAATGCGGTCGTCGAACGCACCCGCGATTAACGTCGCCTTGCCGTACCGGGAGTGCCCGGTCACGACGATTTTCTTGATGTCGATCTTCGGCATCGTCTCCAGGGCATCAATCACGCGGTAGACGCCCCACGCCCATGCCATCAGGCCGCCACAGTCGATCTTGTCATCGAAGAGTTTGTAGATGCCTGCCGTGCGGGCGCGGTCTTTGTTGTCGATGGCGACTTCGTTGAAATAGCACTCCGCAACGGCATACCCCCGCTGGGTGAACACGGCATACGGCTTGCCCGTCGGCGGGCCTTTCTTGCCCGCACCAAACCCGCTCTGGATGACAACCGGCACCGGCCCCTTCGCGTCTTGTGGCATCACGAGTCGCAACCGCATCGTCATCGTTTTGTCATCGTTGGCTAGCTTCAATTCGTGTTCTTGAATTGTGACCTTGTTGGCGTCATCCGTGATGAGTTCGCCGAGAACAATCGTCATGGCCTTCGGCTTTGCGGGAAGGTGGCCGTACTCGTAATCTTGAAACAGGTTCTTCAACTCAAGTCGCCGTTTCTCCCAATCCAGCACGGTCCGAACCGGGGAACCATCGCTAAACGTGAACGGGTTCGGCAGCCCCTTGACCTCCGGCAGTTCCGCAGCCGGTTTAAGTTTGGGCGGCTCCGTAGCCGGTGAGAAACAC
>JAYSXU010000408.1:0-13296 GCA_043716965.1 Fimbriiglobus sp. | reverse complement strand
ATGTGGCGCCACGGGAAACGGCGAACGTGCAACTCGCGGTGATCGACGTGCCCGCAGCCTACAAGCTGTTGCAAGACGCCGTGGCCCTAGCCAAAGGCCGCATCCTGACCGCAAAGCTCGACGAGAACGACCGGCAAAACGTCACCGCGCAGTTCGATTTTGAAGTGCGCCGCACGGACGAAAACGCCGTGCAAGCCGCCATCAACGCAGCTGGGGAAGTGCTGGCCCGCAACGTCAGCCGCGCCCCAGAAGGCGACGCCGTCACGGACACGAAGGTGCTGTTCCGCACGTCGTTCCTCAGCGCCACGAAACTGGCCCCGCGTGAAACCACAACGCTCGCGGTTGAAGTGTCCGATGTTGAGACTGCCGCCACCGTCATCAGTGCCCAAGTCGGCGAAGTGAAAGGCCGCCCGGTGAACGTGCTGGTGAACCACGAACGCAACGGCAACGTGACGGCGCACCTGATCTACGACGTGCCACTCACGTCCGCGTCCGCCCTCGTGGAAAAGCTGAAAGCCGCCGGCACCGTTCGCCTCAACCAAGCCACCCGCAACCCCCAAGCCACCGACGGCAAGTACGCCATCGCCCGCTTGGACGTGACGCTCACGAACGTCGAACAGATCGTGTCCAAGGACGACGGCGTCTGGCCGCAGGTGCGCAAAGGCTTGACCTACAGCGTCTCCGCGTTGCTGCTCAGCGTGTCGTGGCTCGTCGTCGGGTTGTGCGTAATCGTCCCGTGGACCATCGTGGGGTACGGCGTCATCCGACTAGCCCGCAAACTGTTCCGAACTGCTGCACCTGCACCAACAGTGTGATTGAAATCCTGTTCAATCCTGTAAATCCTGTCTAAAATAAGACAGAAATTATACAGGATTTACAGGATTGAACAGGATGAACTGCTAGTCGATTATGCCTTCGCCGAAGCGGGCCGATTCAATACGTCGCCGCAGACTTGGTAGCGGAAGTTGCCGATGATGAGTTCGTCGCCGGGGATCAGCTTGCCTTCAACGACTCGCTCGCCGTTGATGCGTACCCCGTTCGTGCTGCCCAGATCGCGGACGACGAGGTAATCATTCACCTGCGCAATGCAACAGTGCCGCCGCGACACCTTCTTTGAATTGAGTTGCACGTCACATTCCTGGTGCCGCCCGAACAACAAAATCGGCTTGTCGAGCATGATACTCGGGCCGTCCGTCAGCGAAAGAAGATGAGCAGGCATAGTGGCATCAACACGAAAGGAAGGGGAGTGTTCCCTGGGAACTATACCCGATCCGTGCGCGTGAGGGAATTGTTTCACGGCATCTCGTAATGGAACGAACTTGACCCGACTCCTAGACTAGGATACTGTAAGTTGGATGTTTAGTTAACAGAGTGTATTCATGGTGGCTCGATTTACAATTTCCGTGTCGCGGTCGGTCGGCGTAGTCTTTGGGCTTGCCGTCGTGGTGGCGTTATTTGCGGGGCGGGCGACGGCAGGGTGTGGCGACTACATCATTGTTACGAATAACGGGCCGGCGATCGCGCAACACGCCAAGAGTCGCCTTCCAAGTTTGCCTAATAATCTCCCCAACATTCCGTGTCACGGGCCGAACTGTTCTAGCCAACCCACGCCACCAATCCTGCCGATTTCAGCCCCGCTCTCCCCGAACGGGGAATTGCACCAGTGGGCGCATCAGGTTCCTGTCACCACTCAAGAAGCAGACCAAACTGGTATCGGCCAGTTGCTGGTATCCACGACGTTGCCGATCACCCCGCCCAGGACGCTCTTCCGGCCACCTCGCGGCCTTTAACACCGCACGACACGGATTGGTTGATTCAACTACCCTGCCGGACACAAAGTGGTCGTGCGCTTTTGTTGGGCGAATCCGGTTCTGTGATATGCTTGACAAGTTCCAGTCGGGGTCATTTCGACTCCTTGGATTTATTTGTACGGCCCGCCCATAATAACCCTGGGTAGGTCAGTCCCGACTGTCACGGTCTCATTGCGTGTTCTTCGCTTACTCTCGTTCCCGAGGTACTCATGTCTCAACGTCATCGCGCCTTCACGCTCGTCGAGCTTTTGGTTGTGATCGCCATCATCGCCATTCTGATCGGGTTGTTGCTACCGGCGGTGCAAAAGGTCCGCGAAGCGGCCGCCCGTGCCAAGTGTATGAACAACTTAAAACAGATGGGGTTGGCGCTGCACAACTACCACGACGCCAATCAAGCGTTCCCTGCCGGCAAAGGCCCGTCGTTCGCTGGTGCCCCGGTCTACGCCCGGTGGTCGATTCACAGCCAGCTTTTGCCGTACATCGAGCAGAACAACTTGTTCACCAGTATCGACTTCACCAAGCCGCCCGAGACGCCCGGAATGGAAGGGGTCATCAACTTCATGCCGGCGTGGCAGAACCCAGGGCGGGTGAACGCTGCCGCCAGCCGGACCCTGGTGCCGACCTTTATTTGCCCCTCCGACCCTGCCCAGACGCCCGGCGATTGGCCCGGCCAGAACAACTACTACGCCAACCAAGGGGTGCAGTTCCTCTGCGACCTGACCGAATCCCAACCGAGTACGATTGCCCCGACCGAAAAGCCGGACGGCCCACTGTACTACCTGTCTAAGACGAAGATACTCGACATGACCGACGGGACGAGCAACACCGCCGTGTTCAGCGAAAAGCGCCGCGGCCAAGGCAGCCCCAATCCCTTAACGGACATGAAAGTCATGCCCGTCCAATCGACACTCGTGACGGCCTACACCACGTGTAGCACGTTGAACCCCTTGACGGCCACGCCGCTGACCAGCAAGCAGGGGTACAGTTGGGTGATGGGTGAGATGTGCTGTACCACTTACAACCACGTGACTGGGCCGAACACGACGTCGTGCGCCAGCACCGGCTTTCCGGGCAACATGTCGAACATGGCAATGGTGATTGCCCCATCAAGTGGCCACACGGGTGGCGTCAACGTGGTGATGGGTGACGGGTCGATTCGGTTTGTAAACAACAACATCACCCTGCAAACGTGGCGGGCGATGGGCACCAGCAACGGCGGCGAAGTCATTCAGTAGAAATGGAGTCTCAACTGTGTCGCTTTTTTCACGACGGTTCCTTTCAAGACGGTGCCTCACGGCAATGGCTGTCATCACGCTGATCGGGGTCGGCGGGTGCGGCCAGGCCAACAAGGTCGAAGACTTCACCCCAGCCACGAACAACGCCCGGACGGCGCTAACCGCCGCGCTGGACTACTGGAAGTCCGGCAAACCACTGGGCACAATCCCGGACATAAAGCCGGCCGTGGAAGTGGTCGATTTCCAGTGGCGAACCGGCCAAAAGCTGAAGAGCTACGAGATCATCGCGGAGGCCCCACCACCCCAGGGCCAGGGGCCACGAACCTTTACCGTTCGACTGACCGTTGGCCAGGGTGCGCCTGTCGAGACGCAGTACATGGTGGTCGGCATCGACCCCCTGTGGGTCTACCGCAAAGAAGACTTCGCAAAACTTTCGGGGGGGTAACGGTGTGACGCGGTCTCGGCTGGCATTCCCGGTGATGGTCGTGTTGACGGTCCTGGTCACCGGCTGTTCCGGCACGCAACGCAACGAGGACTTCGTGCCATCGGAGGAGGTCGCTCGAGCAGCGCTCGACGCCTCTCTCCGAATGTGGGCGAGCGGGGATACTGGTCAGTTGGTACCCGACGCGAAGCCGGCGATCCTGTCGTCCGACGGCCACCGGACGCCGACCCGCAAGTTGACGGCGTATTCCATTCTCGGCGAAGTCCCGTCCGACGCGCCCCGCTGCTTCGCCGTGAAGTTGACGCTCGGCAACCCGACCGCCGAGATTCGGGAACGCTACGTCGTCGTCGGCATCGACCCGATTTGGGTCATTCGCTACGAAGATTACGAGATGCTGACCCACTGGTCGCACCCTATGTCTGCAGAAAAGGTGACTGGGGACAAAAAATCGGCCACATCCGCCAACAAGAAGTAGCCCGATGCCAAGCGTCCTTTACACAACCGTAACAGTGTTACTGGCGCGGGCACGATTCCTACTACTGGTCGGCGGCCTACTTGGCGTCATCGCGGGTTGGCCGCTTCTGACCAACTACTGGGATAAGTTGACCACCTCGTCCCAGGCAAACGGCGCCATCTCGGCGGACACCGAGTACTGGTGCCCGATGTGCCCCGGCGTGGTCTCGGACTGGTCCACCAAATGCCCGGTCTGCAACATGTCGTTAGTCCGCCGCCAAAAAGGCGAGATGACGCCCCTACCGGACGGCATCGTCGCACGGGTCCAGCTATCGCCCTACCGAATCCAGCTTGCCGGCATCCGCACATCTCCGATCGAATATCGCCGCCTCGAACAGGAAATCATTATTGCCGGGTTGATCGAAGCCCCGCCCGCAACTGCGGGGTCTGCGGCCCGTCTCGTTCTCATCGGAGACGTATTCGAGCGAGATGCGGCACTGTTAATACTGGACCACGAGGTCCGTGTGTCGTGCGATGCCACACCAGGCAAGACGACGCTAGGCCGCATCGCCGAACTGACATCGCTGACCTCGACAACCGGCGGACGACGGGTACGGGTTCACGTCGAGAACCCACGCGCCGACCTTCGACCTGGACTCTTCGCATCTGCCAAATACCTCATCCCCGTCGCGCACACGGACACCGCCCGCCGACAGGCTTACGAACGGTTGCGGGAACGCATTACCCTCCGGGTGTTCGTGAACCCGTGGGACGGCCCGTCTATCGCGCTATCCGATGGGATGCTGATGCAGGCGACAACACAAGCGGGATTAACCCTGGCCGTTCCCGAAAGCGCCGTCATCGACACCGGAACCCGCCGCGTGGTGTACCTGGAATCAATGGCCGGGATGTACGACGCGGTGGAGATTAGCCTCGGGCGGCGCTGTGGCGATTACTACCCCGTCCTCAGTGGTCTCGACCCCGGTCAGCATGTCGCCTCCGCCGGCGCAGTGTTACTGGACGCTGAAACCCGGCTGAACCCGAGCTTAGCGGCCAGCTACTTTGGGGCCGGTCCCCGAGGTACAATCTCTTCGCCATTACCGACTCCACCTAGCTCGACGAGCGTGGATGATGGCGTACTCGTGAAGCGACAGAAGATTTGCCCCGTAACGGGTGAGCCGCTGGATTCGATGGGAGGTCCGGTGCGGGTGGACCTGGACGGTAGGGCTGTGTTCGTCTGCTGCAAGTCGTGCGAAAAACCGCTACGCAAGAAACCCGCCGAGTACCTCGCCAAGTTGCCGAAATGATCGACCGAATCATCACGTTTTCAGTCCGCCGCCGCTGGCTCGTCATTGGCATCGCGGCACTTCTGACTGTCTGGGGCGTTCGGGCCACCCTCGTCACCCCGGTAGACGTCATTCCGGATTTGTCCGAAAACCAGGTGCTGGTGTTCACACCCTGGCCGGGCCACGGCCCGCGCGAAATCGAGGACCAAGTCTCCTACCCACTGGCGTTGGAACTGAAGGGGTTGGACGGGGTCCGGGTGGTGCGATCGTCGAGCGACATCGGGTTCTCGTCAATCGCGGTGGTCTTCGAGGACTCCGTTTCCTGGGAGGTTGGGCGGAAGCGAGTGGGCGAAGTGCTGGCCAGCTCCGCGTCTCGCTTTCCATCGGGTGCCACGCCAAAACTCGGCCCGAACGCCGCCGCCACGGGACAGATTTTCTGGTACACCGTCGAAGGCGTGAATACCGACCCCGGTCGGTTGCGTGCGATCCAGGACTGGTACGTAGGCCCGCAGTTGGCCGCAGTCTCTGGGGTCGCCGAAGTCGCCAGTGTCGGCGGGCTGGCACTGGAATATCAAGTCGAACTCGATCCGCAGCGTCTGAAGGTATACGGCATTGCACCTGGCACCGTGGCCAGCGCAGTCTCTCGAGCGAACGTCGCGGTCGGGGGCAACGTCATTCACAAAGGGAATGCCGAGTACGTGACCCGTGGGGTCGGCTGGTTAGGAGCGAGACCGGGGCAACCTGATGCAGGCTTCGAACCACAACGGGTGATCCGCGACTTGGAGAACGTCCCGCTCACGGCAGCCGACGGGTCACCACTCACGCTCGCCGAAGTCGCCCGCGTCTCTCTTGGCTCCCAGCCTCGTCGGGGCATCTTGGAGAAAGACGGGACGGAGGCGACCGGCGGTGTCGTCCTCATGTGCCACGGTGAGAACGCCCTGGAAGTCTCCCGTCGTCTCCGCGCCAAGATCCAGGAACTTCAGCCGGGCTTGCCACCCGGCGTGCGGATCGTCGTCGTTTACGACCGCACGCCGCTAATCCAGACGACCATTGGCACAGTCACGCGCACCCTCACGGAGGCGATCCTCACCGCCACGGTGTGTATCATCCTCGTTCTTCGGCACGTCCGCACGGCGCTGGTCGTGGCCGCCACCCTACCACTGGCCGTGTTGCTAGCGTTCGGGTTGATGGACCTCTGCCGCCGCATCGGGTTGGTCACGGTCGAGTCGAACCTCATGTCCCTGGCCGGTCTTGCAATTTCGATCGGCGTACTCGTCGATTCCTCCATCGTCACAGCGGAAAACGTGATGCACCGCTTGAAACGCGGCCACGGTGAGGCGCCGGTTTACGGCGACACGCGAGATGAAGTGCTAGTCGCGTGCAAGCAGGTCGGACGGCCGATCGTCTTTGCAACGACCATCATGCTCGTCTCCTTCCTACCAGTGTTCGCACTCAGCGGGCTGGAGGGGAAAATGTTCCACCCGCTGGCCTACACCAAGTCATTCGCACTGTTGGCGGCTGGTTTACTCTCGATCACGTTGGTGCCGGCATTGTGTACCGTGTTCGTGAAAGGTCGGCTCCGCTCCGAGGACGAGATCGGACTTGTCCGTGGGCTAAACCGCGTGTACCGGCCTGTGCTGGCGTACCTCCTCGACCGACCGCTTGCGATCGTCTGGGTCGTCGGGGTGACGTTCATCTTTGGCATCGCCCCGTTCGGGAACGACTGGATCCTCCGGGTAGTGGTGGCCGTCTCGATCCTCGGCTGCATCGTGTCAACGTCTCGCCTCCCAACACGGCTCGCCGCTGGGGCGAGCTTGCTTCTCGTGGGGTTGGTGGCCGAGCAAGTGATGACGCCCTTCAAGCACGAGTTCCTCACGCCACTCGACGAAGGCATGGTCATGGACATGCCGATCACCGTGCCGCGCATGTCCTCGACGCAGGCAGGAGACGACCTCCGGGCACGAGACATGACCTTCTGCCGATTTCCGGAAGTGGAGATGGTCGTCGGGAAAGCAGGCCGCGCCGAGACGGCCACCGACCCGGCTCCGCTGGACATGATCGAGACGATGATCGGGTTCCGGTCCCGCGAATTTTGGCCGCGTCGTTGCCTCCGCCCCACAGACGCCGAGCAGCAAACGGCAAAGGTTCTCGATGCCCTCCTGGCCCGCAACCTCATTCAACTGCGAGAGGGAACCTTGCAAAAAGACATCGTGAATAGTGCCGCGATGGAAGCCGTTGCCTTGTTCGATGCCCAGATGCGGGAAGTCGCCCACCAACGAAACAAGGAGTTTGAACGCGACCTTGGCCCCCGTCTCGCCCGCTTCACAGTCGAGAGGTTACTGGAATTGCTCGATGGTAGTGGAGCGCTATCACGGTCCGACGCCGAGAAAAAACTCGCACCACTCGCCGACACACTTCTTGCTGGCCACACGACTCACCTGGCGATGGAGCCGACCCCTGAAGCGGTCGCCGCGTTGTCACGTGATGTCCTGCGGAAACTCGCCGACCTCGGGGCGATCTCACCTGATGCCGATCTCAGTCGAGGCGTTGGTAACCTGTTGACCCTTGGTGTCCAGTTCACACGCGGGCTTGTTGGAAGTGACACCCTGACCCTAACCGAGATACTCACCGACGCCGTGCGAAATCGCTACCGGCAACTCTGGAAAGCCCACACCACGAGATTGAATGCTGACCTCCTTGACCGTGGAGCGGGCCTCTACACGCGGCTTGTGCTAGAGGCATTATTAAGTAGCACAACAGTCACCGATCCTCGGGTAATTGCCACGATGCAAGACTGGCATCGTGTGCGACACGCCAACCCAGGTCAGGAAAAACACGACCACGATCCAGCGGCACACCATCACGGCGACCGGGCACCACTGCCGTTCCTCGAACCTGTTCCGGAACTCGTTGCTGTTCAAACTGAGTTGACGAAATCATTCGCTCGCAAGCTATTGCTGTGGCCGCGTGACCGCGTGGAATTGGCGGGCTTTGGTGGTGAACTCGATCGCGCGATGCAAATGCCAGGGTGGACCAACGTGTGGACGATGCCGATTCAGAACCGGGTAGACATGCTCGCCACCGGGGTGAACACTACGATCGGCGTTCGCGTCTTGGGCCGCCGTTTGGACTATGTGGTTCAGGCTTCCGAGGAGATTGCCGCCGTACTGAAGACCCTCCCAGGGGCAGCCGACGTGATCGCCGACCCGGTTCGCGGCAAGGGGCACCTGGAGGTGTTCCCGGACCGAGAGAAGGCAGCCCGTTATGGTGCTGAGGCCGGAGCGGTGACCGACCTTGTTGAGATTGCGGTCGGAGGGCGTGTGGTCACAACTACCGTTGAAGGCCGGGAGCGACACCCGGTTCGGGTCCGTTACCCCAGGACTTACCGCGAGGACGAGGAGACCGTCCGCGACCTCCCTGTTCTCGTGCGAACCCGGACGGGAGTGTCCCACGTGCCGCTCTCCTCCATCGCGGACGTTCGCATCACCGAGGGGCCGGCGACCATCAAGGCGGAGAACGGGCTACTGCGGAACTACGTCCGGCTGAACGTGCGTGACCGAGACGCGGAGGAGTTCGTGGCCGCCGCCCGTCAAGCCATTGTCACGCAGGTTAAACTCCCAGACGGCGTTTTTTGCGAGTGGACCGGGCAGTTTGAACACGCCGCCCACGCACGCCAAACACTCAGGGTCGCTATCCCGGCAGTGGTGCTGTTGATCTTTTTAATCTTGTGGTGGACCTACCGCGACCTAGCCGATGCGGGCTTAATGCTACTGGCCGTACCTGGGGCGCTCGCCGGTGGGGTGATCCTGCAATGGCTGCTCGGCTACCCACTTTCGGTGGCCGCCTGGGTCGGGTTTATCGCCTGTTTCGGCATGGCCACCTCCACCGGGGTCATCATGCTCGTCTACTTACGCCAAGCCATCACAGATGCGGGCGGATTGGAACGGCTCTCGCCAGATGACCTCCGTCGGGTGGTTTTGGATGGCGCCGCACACAGGTTGCGACCGAAGCTCTTAACCGAAGCAACCACCCTCTTCGGTCTCGCGCCTCTCCTGCTTGCGACTGGCCCTGGCGCGGAGATCCTCCAACCTATGGTCGTCCCGGTTCTTGGCGGTCTGTTGATCGCCGACGAGGTGATCGACTTGTTTCTACCTGTTCTCTTCTACCACGTTCGTCTCCGTCGGCTGCGTACCACCGAGTAACGGACCGAAGCCGGTTACCAGCCCATCTTGTCGTGGGCGGCTTGCAGTTCGTCGTGGGTGCAGGTGGCGGTGCCGACTTTGGCGACGACGATGGCGGCGGCGAGGGTGGCGAGACGACTGGCGGTTTCCAGGGTGCCACCGACGGCGAGCGTGAGGGCCATCGTACCGGCAACCGTGTCGCCAGCGCCGGTGACATCGTAGACTTCGCGAGCTTGAGCGGGGATGTGAACCGGCGGGCAGTTCGGCTCAAACAGGCTCATGCCGTGCGGCCCACGAGTGATGAGGATCGCCGTGTTCGGGCCGAGTTGGGCCACAAGATCGGCGCCAGCCCGGTCCACATCTTCACTCGTGTTTAAGTCCCGGTTCAGCACTTTTCCGGCTTCCAGTTGGTTCGGCTTCACCAAGGTTGCGCCGCGATACTTGTAGTAGTCGGTCCCCTTCGGGTCGATGATGATCGGCAACTTCGCGGCACGGGCGAGTTCGATGAGTTGCGTCACAAAACTCGAGGTAATCACCCCTTTGCCGTAGTCGGACACGACACAGCCCCGCACGGTAGGCAGCACGGCCTGAATGCGGACCAGCAACGCGGCTTCGACACGTGCGGGCATCGCGCCGGGGACTTCGTGGTCGATGCGGACGATCTGTTGGCTGTGCGCGATCACACGGGTTTTCGTGGTCGTGGGCCGGGACGAATCCCGGACCACGGGGCCAGTTTCGACGCCACTTTTTTGGAGCAAATCGCAGACTTGGACCCCGTTGCCGTCCTCGCCGACCACGCCCGCCAGTATGGGTTTACCACCGAGACTACTGATGTTCGCGGCTGTGTTCGCGGCACCGCCGGGGACGAAACTCCGGCGGCTCACTTCAACAACCGGAACCGGGGCTTCGGGGGAGATGCGGTTCACGGTGCCCCAGATGAACTCATCGAGCATTAGGTCGCCGACGACCAACACCGGGCAGCCACGGAACTGGGCCAGAATCTCAGCGTTGGTCATAGCGAAGTTTTCAACCCGAATGGGAGACATTTTTGCGGAACCAATGGCGCAACACAACCACGAACTTGACCCAGTCGCCATCGAACTTGCCCCCGGCGTAGCCCGCGGCTTGGGCGGCTTCAACATCGCTGGGCTTATCACCAATCATGATGCCGGGCTTGCCGACCATGCCGAGTTCGGCGGCGGCAGTTCGCAACAGGCCGGGCTTCGGCTTGCGACAGTCGCACCCGTCATCGGGTCCGTGTGGGCAGTACCAACACGGCAACCGCACACCGGACGTGGCTTCAAAAATTTCGACGAAGCGGGCGTGGACGGCCTGGGCTTCTTCGGGCGTAATTAACCCTCGCGCCAGTCCCGATTGGTTGCTGACAACCGCCGGCACGAAACCGAGCGCGACTAACTCCCGCACCGCGTCGGCGGCGCCGGCGATGAGTCGAACATCGGCGGGGTCTTTGGGGTAGCCGACATCGTGCATCAGGGTGCCATCCCGATCCAGGAACAGCAGGGCATGGCGTGGCATGACTCGAAAGCCCTCTTGCCGTGGCTGGCCGGGTTAAACGTAGTCTGAAAAGTCGTCCGGTCCGAATCCCGGCCCGCTCAGTTCGGTGATGCGTTCAAGGACAGCCCGGTGTCGGGGTTCGGTGCTGCTGACCTGTGCAAGAGTTGTCGCCCGCTTCATGAGGCGGTTTGTCTCCCGCCACGGCGGCGGGCGGTCCTTCGCTTTTCCGAACGCAGCCTCGATTTGGTGCAGCACGAACACGGGGTTCTTCGGGAACTTCACCGCGAGGTTCGCCGCGTACTTCTCCAGAACTTTCCACTTGGCCTGCAACAAGCAGTACGACCCCAGGTTCTCGAAGTCGATCTCCGGGCTGTCGGTCTCGTGTGTTCGGAGAATGAGATCTTCGATCTTTTTCACGTGGGTTTTTTGGCCGCGGTACTCGATCCCTTCCAGGGTGTAGCTAATCAATCCCGCCCCAGCAGTCATCACTTCTCGGGGGGTGGCGGGAACGCCGAGCGCAGTAATGAGGGCGAGTTCATACGGCTTGCGTTGGGCCGGTTTGAACTTTGCCAGCCCCACGTCCACGGCCATAAAAAGTGCGGCAGCCACCCGACCGTGCGGTAGTGCCTCAACCCGGATGCGATGCTGTTCGGCTAGTTCCTTGTTCCCCGCTTTGAGTGCCAGCAGGGTTCGTAACGACCAGTAGCCAGCCTCCAAGCCGTCCCGGCAAAGCTCTTCACTTTCGCCAAGTCGGGATTCCCCCTTGGCCACGTCACCCGCAATTAAGTGCTTCCGTGCGGCAGCCAGATAGCCACATCCGGCATACGTTCGCAGCGATTTATCCAGGGGGTTGTTGGCAAGCGCTTTGCGATAGTACTCCAACCCGCCCTCGGCGTTGCCATTCCGCACCAACATCGTGGCCAGAGAAGTCATCATCGTGATGGCGTTGGGGTTGTGCTCGATCAACTTTTTGGCCACGGCTTCGGCTTCCGCGAACTTCTCATGTTCCTGGAGGTAGTCGAACAGTTCTTTGGCAGGAGCTTCCCAATCCGGGGCGAGTGCGATGGCCCGTTGCCAAAGTGGAATTGGGTCCGGTGATTTTGGTTGCGGCGCTCGTTGAACAACGAGTGGCCCGCGCGCGCCGCCCATGAGGCGTTGGAACGCGGCTTGCAAATCGTCCGCCGGATCGCCGTCAAGCTCGGCGGCATCCGCTGCCAGGGAGCCGACCCGGAACAAAATAATCGCCCTGGCGCGCTGGGCTATGTCGGGCGGCCACGATTCCGGATGCTTGCTCAGCCAGTTGACGTACAGGTTCCAGAACCGAATCGCTTCGTGGTGGTCTTGGGCTTTATCGAACGCCATCGCGTTGATGCGGTAAAAATCCGGGTCGTCGGTCGGCTTGCCGAACAGTCGCAAATACTTGGGCAAGTCTGTGGGGTCACCATGCCCGAGGATTGCGCGGTACAGAATGTTCGCCAGCTTGGGCACCGAACTGGCGTCGCGTTGCCGAACAATCGGCAGGATTCGTTCGAGCGTCTTGATTGTGTTGGTCAACGGGCGCCCGCGTCCCAGATCTCGGCGTAAATCCCGCAAGCCGTTCAAATAGGTGTCGTTGAGTAGCGTTTGAAATTCTTCCTTCATCCGAGATGCCGTTTGGGGCGGTTGGCTTGCGTGGAAACTGGTGTCGATGGAATCACGCAACGGCGCAGCAAGGCGGGCCGGTAATCGTCCGGTCGTTAGGCGTTGCCAGTTCTCGACGGCACGGGCGTCGTCGCCGGTTGCATACGCCATCAGCCCGCGAATCAGCAACTTCCAGTCTTGGAACGGCGATTTTAAGCCAATCGTTTGCAACGCGGCGCGGGCCGCTTCGTCATTGCCGGCTTCATAACTGACGAAGGCTTGAAGAATCGCCTGAAATTCTGGGTGTTGTTCTGGCGGCAAGCCCGTTTTGTTGCGGGTACGAATCGCCAGATCAATCGGGTCTTCGGGCGGCGGAGTGGGTGCGGGTTGCGAAGCCGGGGCGGGCGGCTTCTCCCGCTTGGCGAATCGATTTTTCGGTGCCAATTTCGCGGCCTCCGTCCAGAGCGAGCGGGCAGTTCTAAATCCTGTGAATACTATAACGGAACAGACCTTACCTGACGACTGACGGACTATGAGCAACCCCGAAGCCCATCTGCTTTCCCCGTACCGACCGCCGACATCGTACCCGGTCACGCTGAACCCGGACGAAGCCGGCGCGTGGCTGTGCGGGTACTTCGCCCTTTGGCACCCGGCGGTGCTGGCGAACCTTCATCGCCCCCCCGTCGCCTCGTCATCGTATGACCACGACCAACCGAACGAAGGGTTCTTCTACGCCGTCCCGGAAGGGCCGCA
>JAYSXU010000407.1:0-4374 GCA_043716965.1 Fimbriiglobus sp. | reverse complement strand
GACCGCAAAGTGGCAGATCGTCCAGGATGCCATCCGCGCGTATCGAACGACCCCAATCTACCGCACGCCAAACACCGCGACTGCGTAACTCCTAACAGAGTCACAGAGAAATCCAAAACCAATTCTAATGGATTTCTCTGTGACTCTGTGTCTCTGTGGTGAACATTCTTGTCTTCCCCCCCAGCGATTTTAGCTGCACCCAGAGTCCTGCCGAGTTGGCAAATCGGTGCCGGACATTGTCGCCGTCAATAAAACTACCGTTTCACCTGCGATCCGACATCGAAAGAGACTCTCTGCCATCATGAGCGAAAACGTGCTGAAACTGGGGATTCCGGCGGGGTCGTTGCAAGAGGCGACGGCAGAACTGTTCCGGAAGGCGGGGTACAAAATTTCGTTTGCCAGCCGCAGCTATTACCCGACGATCGACGACCCGGACATTCATTGCACCTTAATTCGTGCGCAGGAAATGGCGCGGTACGTGGAGAACGGTTCGCTCGATTGCGGGCTGACCGGGCACGATTGGGTCATTGAAAGCGACGCGAACGTCGCCGAACTTGCGGAGTTGATCTTCAGCAAAGTCAGCCGCCGTCCGGTTCGCTGGGTGTTGGCCGTGCCGAACGATTCGCCGATTCGCACGCCCCAGGATTTGCAGGGTAAGCGCATCGCAACCGAAGTCGTGAACATCACCCGTCGGTGGCTGGCAGATCACGGTGTGACCGCGAACGTGGAGTTCAGTTGGGGTGCCACGGAAGTCAAGCCGCCCAAACTGGCAGACGCCATTGTGGAAGTGACCGAGACCGGCAGTTCGTTGAAGGCGAACAACCTGCGCATCGTCTGTGATTTGTTGCAAAGCACGACGCGGTTCATCGCCAACCACGAGGCCGCCCTCGACCCGTGGAAGCGCCGCAAGATGGACGATTTGATCCTGATGTTGCAAGGCGCGATGGCGGCCGAGAACAAAGTCGGCTTGATGATGAACGTGCGGAAGGTGGACCAGGAAAAAGTGCTATCGCTACTGCCCGCCCTGCAAAAGCCCACCATCTCCAGCCTGTCCGACCCGGACTGGATCGACGTGCTGGCAATCTTGAATGAAGAAACCGTGCGGCGAATCATCCCGGAACTCAAGCGCGCCGGCGCCACCGGCATCGTGGAGTTTCCGTTGAACAAGGTGATTGATTAAGACGATGGGCTACGTGGTGCCAGCACGATCACGGCGACCTTCGCTTTGTGGAATTGCTCCCTGCCCATTGACGACCACGTCGGCTCCCCGTTCGGCCAAAGCGAACCCATCGGCCCGTCCTCCGTGGCATCGGTGGGCGAGTTCGGGTCGCCAAGGGTCTGGGTGTGCAGGATTCTCAAATCGGCCTGTTGCTCAGGGGTGATTTCATTTCCATTGGCTGCGGCGCGAACGGCTTGAACAGCAAGCGTGGCCGCACGGGTTGGGTTCTTGGCACGGGCACAATCGGCGGCAAACGCGGCGGCGGCGTAAGCGAGTTCTGCGGCTTCGGCGTGCGCCGAGAGGCCGAGCAGTTGGCTTGCGTTCGCCATCGCGTTCGCCGCACATCGGGCCACGTCGGATGCCAAATCGAGTGTAAACCGGCTGACAGATTCACCCGCGCAATAGGCTTCGACGACGCGGAGGGTGGCTTCGATCGCGTTCATCCACTCCAACGATTCTGGCCCGTAGTGTTCACCCGTGTGCGCAATGACTGGCGCGATTCGCCGCGCCGCACGAACCGCAAGAGCTGTTACGGCGCGCCGGGGTAATGCACCGAGTAGTGTTTCAACTTGTGCCCAACTCGGGGGCGTGGATTTGGTAATTGTCATGGCTGCCATGCGTGACTTTTGGGGGGCGTTATCCAGATTATGACAGCAAACCATGCACAGTGCCAACATCTCATGAAATCGTTGACAGTGAGGCCGCCGTTTCGGTTACGATAGCGGAATCAAGCCGTTCGAGTGCCTCATCGGAGAATTGCCCATGTCGAATGCACTGCCCCCCTCGCGTCGAGCGTTTCTCCAAGCATCCGCGGCAGCCGGGGTCACACTGTTGGGTGCGCCGAGTTTGCAGGCACGCAACGCCAACGAAAAGCTGAACGTCGGCCTCATCGGGTGCGGCAACCGTGGCAAGACGATCCTGAAAGAAGTGATGAAGCTAGAACACAACGCGGTGGCGCTGTGCGACATCGCCGAGTTCCGCTTGGACGCCATGTTGAAGGTCGTCGATGACGCGGGCCAGGATGCGCCGAAGACCTACGCCGACTACCACAAGCTGCTCGAACACAAGGGCCTCGACGCCGTCATCATCACCACGCCGGACCATCACCACAAGGAACAACTCTTGGCGGCGATGCAGGCGGAGAAGGATGCTTATGTTGAGAAGCCGCTCACGAAGTCGATCGACGAAGGCAACGAGATGGTGGAGGCGGTGCGGCGGGCCAACCGCATCGTACAAGTGGGCAACCAACGGCACAGCGGGCCGCACTGGGAAGAGGCAGCGAAAGCAGTGAAGAGCCGCGCGTTCGGCAAGCTCGTGTGGGCGAAGGTGTGGGACTGCCGCAACTGGATCAAACGCGACCCGTTCGCGGTGCCGAAGGACTTCAAGTTTGACCCCAAGAAGCTTGATTGGGATGCGTTTCTCGGCACTGCTGCCAAGCGCCCCTTCGACGCCCACCGCTATTGGGCGTGGCGGTGGTACTGGGATTACGCGGGCGGGTTGATGACCGACATCGGTGCGCATCAACTCGACATCATCGCGTGGTTGGGCGGGGTGGACGTGCCCAAAAGTGCGGTGGCGAACGGCGGCAAGTACCACTTCGACAAGTGGGAAACGCCGGACGTCGTCCACGGCGTCTGGGACTACGGCAAGTTCGCTGCCAACTTCGCCGTGCAGTTCGTCAACGGGGCGGACGGCGTGGGAGCGGCGTTCTACGGCACCAAGCAAACGCTGATTTGTGACGCCGAGAAAGACATCCGGCTGTACGACACCATCGACAAAATCACCCCCGACATGAAGCCGGTGCAAACCTGGAAGGTCGAACCGGAAACGCCGCTCCACGTCAAGAACTGGGTCGAATGCGTGAAGTCCAAAGACGAGCCGAACTCCAGCATCGAACTCGGCCACCGCGTCATTCTGGCGGCGCACTTGGCGAACCTGTCGTATCGCACCGGCAAGAAAATCTTCTGGGACGCCGACCGCAAAGAAGTCATCGGTAACTAAAACGAAGCATGTTCACCACAGAGGGCACGGAGAGCCACATAGTAAAACCATAAGAATTGATTTTGGATTTCCTCTGTGGCTCTCCGTGCCCTCTGTGGTGAATACTTCTTATCCCTCTCCACAGGGTTCATTATGTTCATTTTTGAAAAAGCCCCGTTCCCCTCGTGTCACGCCTCTACGATTGTCGAACTGGAGCCGGGGAAGTTCCTGGCGGCGTGGTTTGGTGGGACGGCGGAGAAGGCCAAGGACGTGCAGATTTGGCAAAGCCACTTCGACGGCCAAACGTGGGGGCCGCTCGAAGTCGTGGGCAAGGAACCGGGCTACCCGACGTGGAACCCGATCTTGTTCAAGACCGCCAAGGGGACGCTGTGGCTGTGGTACAAGGCCGGTCCGGACCCGATGACCTGGACCGGGTACGCCCGCACGTCCGCCGACGCCGGCAAGACGTGGTCCAAGCCCGAGATGCTCCCGGCCAGCTTCTACGGCCCCGTTCGCGCCAAGCCGATTCAACTGAAGGACGGCACCATCCTGACCGGCACGTCGGTCGAAAGCCACAAGTGTTGGACGCCGTATGTCGATCGGTCCACGGACGACGGTCTGACGTGGCTACGGTCCAATGCGTTCAACGAAAAGTCCGGTCACGGCCAGATTCAACCGACGGTATTTGAAGGCCAAAACGGGTCGATCGTCGCGCTGATGCGGTCCCGAAGTCCGCGACAAGTCTGCCGGTCCGTCTCCACCGACGGCGGCAAAACTTTCAGCCCCGCCGAGCCGACCGACCTGCCCAACCCCAGCGCCGGCATCGACGCCGTCCGCACAAAAACTGGCGACGTGTTCCTGATCTACAACCACACCCCGATCCTGCGAACGCCCATCAGCCTCGCCCGCAGCACCGACGACGGCAAGACCTGGAAGCGCGTCAGAGACCTGGAAACCGCCCCCGGCGAATTCAGCTACCCCGCGATGATCGAAACCACCACCAGCCAACTCGCCATCACCTACACCTGGAACCGCACGCACATCAAGTATGTCAGCGTGGACCCAACAGATCTACGGAAGGGGCAGACGAAGTAGTTATTGTTAGGAGTTACGCAGTCGCGGTGTTTGGCGTGCGGTAGATTGGGGTCGTTCGATACGCGCGGATGGCATCCTGG
>JAYSXU010000406.1:0-4376 GCA_043716965.1 Fimbriiglobus sp. | reverse complement strand
AGCTTGCTCTTCTCAACCGCAACCATGCGCGAGGTAAATTTCACCAGCGTCAGCTTGAACGGGGCCGGTGCGGTGGATTTCTTGGCAGCCGGCACAGGGGTGGGAGCAGGCTTGCCCCATTCGGAGTTGCCGTCGGGTTGCAGCATCCGCACTTCACCGGGACCAGTGGCGAAGATTTCTTGCTTCTTGTCGCCGATCCGCACTTCCAGTTCTTTGGCCTCAATGCGTTGGGCTTTTAACAACTTGTTGTCGCGGGTGTAGCCTTCGTCCGTGTACGTGACGATGCGGTTCACCACGCCGGCCAACTTCGCGGCGTCCTCGTCGGGCATCGGGATGCACAGTGCCGTTTTGATCTTCGGCGAATCGGCGTTGTCGGTAGTTTTGGATTTGGACTCGGTGCGGCGGAATTGGTTGAAGTAGATCGGCTTGTCGAACGTCACGTCGAGCCGGTGGCACAGAATCCGCGACACGTTCCACGTGCCGTCGTCGGTCGGCTTCTTCTCGTCCTGAACGATTCGGGTGGCCACGGTCTGGATGCGAGGCGGGGGTGCGACTTCCGGCTTCGGGAAGAGGTCATCGCGGGCGGGACGTTGGGTCGCGTTCACGTTCCCGAGGAACTCCGCCGTGCCTTTCGCACCGTTGAAGAACATCGAGTTGACGAAGCGGATTTCCATCTCGCTGGGCCGGTCGGTCGAGTTGCCGTTGAAGTCCGAGTTGCTCGGCATCAACAAGGAACCGACGCCATCAACCGCCACGGTGTTGTTCAATTGGTCGATCTTGACGACCGGCCCGAGTAGCGACATTGCTTCAAAATGCACCTGCGCGAGTTCTTGCAGGTTGCCGGTGACAACCATCGTTTGGCCGAGTTCGCCGTTCACCCGCGTCGCCGTGAGGTTCAACTTCAAGCCGGCAATGTCCAACCCGCGTGGCGACTTGGTCGGGTCGGTCGGCTCCTGATGAACAACGACGCGGTCTTCGCAAATCGCGCGTTCCATCTCGTACTTCACACTCGGTGCAACCGGCGTCGGCGTCTTTTTCTCGGGGTCCACTTTAGCAACGACTGCGACCGCGGCGGCTTTCTGCGGATAGCGTGCCAGCCAACTTTCGATGACCCGAGCCGACAATTCGATCGGCGGCTTCGGCTTCTCGGGTTCCGCCTTGGCTTGTTGGGCGGGTGTCGGTTGCGGCGCAGGGACAACTCCCGGTGCCAACGGCATCGGGGGGACAACCCCACCCGGTGCGGGCGTCGGTGCAACAGCCACGGCCACGGGTTCGGGGGCGGGTGCGTCCCGGAACCAGAGTTTGAGCTGATCGGTTTTTTGGATGATGAGGTCCGGCGATTTTGATTCGACGTTGCCGAGCGCGTCCAACCGTTGCGGCACACCTTGGCCTAGGGAGTTGCCTTTCTCCTTCTTCACGACCGCCGTGGATTTGTTCGCGTTGGGATCGACAGGCGGCGCGAGCCACAGCCATAGCCGATTGGCGCGCAAGTCCATGTTGGCTTGCGTGTCAATGAACGCGGCGCCGCCTTCAAATTTCAGCAAATCTTGCTCGGCATCGCCGACTTTCACCTTCTCGTGGTTCAGCGATTTGCCCCAGGTTGCGAGCAGCGTGTTCTTGTTGGCGGCAGGCGCAGCGGCGTCGAAGATGTCAATCTGGCCGGGGCCGTTCACCACGACCGACGTTCGCTTCGAGTCGGCTGCCGTTTCCACGGAGGTCAGCACAATCTCTCCGAGAAGATCCTTGTGCCCGCCCCGCAAGCGGTTCTTCTCGCGCACCGCCGTGACGGGTTTACCCCGAAGAATCGTGGTCGTTTTCTGGGCCGGTGCATCCACGATGTACTGGAGTTCGGTGCCTTGCGCGAGTAGTTGTTCGGACTCGATTGAAATGAACACGTGCTCGCCGGTTGCGGTCAGGCTCTTGATTTTCATCCCCGAAGAGGCACCGCCTTGCGATTTGGCGACCACCTTTTTCGGTGGCATGACTGGAGTGACCGAGGGGACCGGGGTGCCGGGTTGATTTAGCCCGCCTTCAAATTGCACCACGAGCAACCGGCAGAACAGGTTGTCTTGCTTGTCGCTCGCTGACAGCCGGGTGACAGTGACGTGGTTCGACACGATCGGACTCGTCGCCGTGGCGGCTTCAAACCGTGCGACGTTGGCTTGGAAGTCGTACCGGAACCCGCCCAAGGTTTCGACCACGGTCAACGACTTCTCGTCCATCTTCTTGGCAATCACGACGGCATCCCCGATCGCCCCCGTGATGCCCGCCAGTGCAGCCGGGGGGTCGGGGATCGCGGCTTTCGGTGCCGCGTTCGGTTTCTCTTTATCCGGCGACGCACCGGGGAACCCCGCATTGCCTTCGGACCAGAGGTTGAATTGCACTTTCTCCGTCAACTCGATCAGCCGCACGCCGCTGTAGCCGGTGGTGTTGCGGCTATCCGCTTTGCCGTTGGCGTCCTTGGGTGGCGGGGCGTTCTTGTCTTGGGGCGTCAGGAAAATCTTCATCCCGTCGGCCACGATCGTTGGGGGGGGAAGTGTTTGGCCCAGCAGAATGTTGGCGATCGCGCCCCGGTTCCGCAGGTCATCCCCCCGCACCGCTGCCGTGGCCGTACTGGTCGAACGCAGGGGGCGAGGCAAGTTACGGCGGTCAATCACTTCGACGTGCGCACTGGTCCAAAGTTGGGCCACATCGGGATTGGGTGGCGCGTTGTCGTCCATCGAGCGGTAATAGAGCGGGCCGGGCGTGCGGACGATGAGGTATTGGCTCTGGTCGTTCGACTTCTGGTTATTTGTCACCCAAATTTCGCCTCGTCGCAAGTCCGTGCTGAGTACGTCCGGCGTGCTGAGCAACTCCATCCCGATCATCTTAGCTTTGCTCATGTCCAAGGGGTTAGAGACGATGCGATCGTATTCCAGAATTGCTTTGTCGGTGTGAATCGTTGTGATCTCATCGGCTTCATTCAGCAACCGCTCAAACTCGGGTTTCGGCTTGCCGAAGAACGCGATGCTGAAGGGGGAAACCGTGACGAACCGGCTCGGCTCGGTTGCGGGAGAAAACATCGGTTGGCCGCTCGCCAGCACGATGCCCTTCTCACCCATTTGGGTCCGGAGCTTATACGCGATGCCGTCGATGACCTCCGGACTCGTGGTGCCGAACGCCTTTTTGAGTTGGATGTACGTGGGCAACTCGGACGAACTGTCCAGTTGCTTCGGCAACTCCCCGGTGTCGATCAGAAAGTCCTGCGGCAATTCCGGGAGGCCGTCAATTCCCCCGAGCATCCGCGAGTACGCGAAATAGACCGCCACGAGACCAACCAGAGTCAAGATCATCAACAAGATGCGTCGCGGCGTCCACACGGGTAGGCCCCCTTAAATCCCAGGGTAAACTCAATTCTCTTGGGGGCAAGAAAGCAATTTTCACCACAGAGGGCACAGAGAACCACAGAGCAATCTAATAATGTTTTACTGATTTCTCCGTGGCTCTCTGTGCCCTCTGTGGTGAATCGTTTTGATTCCCGCATTACCCACTCGGTCGGTTCTGGGCGATCAAATCGTCCCAACGGCCTTTTTGCTTCAACAGCCACTCGACCGCATCCCGCACGGCGCCGTGGCCACCTGGGACCATTGTAACGTACTGGGCGGCCAAGCGCACTTCGGAACACGCATCCGCCACGGCTATCGCCAAGCCGACCGCGTTCAGCACGGGTAAGTCTTGCAAGTCATCGCCGATTGCGCAAACCTGTTTGGCCGTGAAATCGGTCATCGCCAGGATTTCGCCCAGTGCCGCCAGCTTATCCGAACGCCCCTGCAAAACCGGCGAAACGCCCAACTCCGCCGCGCGCCGGTCCACCGCAGGCGACGACCGCCCGGACAGAATCGCCGCGTGCATACCCGCACTTTGCCACAACTTCAACCCGGACCCGTCCCGGACGTGGAACCGCTTCAACTCTTCGCCCGAATCGGTGTAAATGATCGAACCGTCCGTCAGGACGCCATCCACGTCCAGCAGCAGCAAGCGAATATCGGCGGGGGAAGATCGGCTCATTCGACGACTCGGAGGCGGGACCGCAGATCAGGTTCCGGCGTCGTGGGGTCCACGCCGATGAGGTCGGTGATGTCCAGTAGCCCGACGGGTCGGCCCTCTTCATCGATGATGGGGAGTTCGCTAATTTTGCGGGTGCGAAGCAACTCCATCGCTTCGCCCATGCGGGCGGTGCGGAGCAGCGTGATCGGGTTCGCCGTCATCACGCTGGCAATCGGTTGGTCGAACGCACTGTCCACGTGATTTTCAAACAGCCGCGCCAGATCGCTATCGGTGAACAGGCCGCTCAGTTTTCCCGTCTCGTCCACAAGCATCACTGCCCCGGTGCGACG
>JAYSXU010000405.1:0-4383 GCA_043716965.1 Fimbriiglobus sp. | reverse complement strand
TGAATCACATACCATGATGGCTCATCCGAGCCACGACCGTTAGGGAGTGGCCCAACCGGCCTCACAAGACACGGCGTGTTGACATTGATGCGGCGCTTCTCGGGTGGAAGGTTGGGCCACTCCCTAACGGTCGTGGCTCGGATGATCTTTGAGTGTCGATACACGCAAAGCCTCGACCACGACCAACATAACAATCAACAACCTGATTCTGAATCGGTTCGTATTTCCTGATCGAGATGTTACTCCCATGAGTTCGCTGCAAGATCGTATTGCCCAGTTTCGCAAGATGGCCACCGACGACCCGGACAACGAACTCGGGCACTTCCGGCTCGGGCAGTTGTTGATGGAAGACAACCAGTTCGCGGACGCCGTGGTGTCGCTTCAGCGGACCGTGGAATTGTCGCCGCAATTCTCCAAGGTGTACCAGCTACTCGGTGAATGCCAGATCAAGTTGAACGTCCCCGACAAAGCCATCGAAGTCTTGACCACCGGCTACAAAGTCGCGGACGAACGCGGCGACAAGATGCCCCGTGATGCAATGGGCAAGCTGTTAAAAGACCTCGGCGCTCCCGTGCCGCAAGCCGAAGTGGCGACCGCACCCGTTGACGACGGTCCCGACTCAGGCTTCCGGTGCGAACGCCCCGGTTGCCCATCGGGTCGGCGGGCCGCCCCGATCGTGACCCCACCGATGCCGGATGCTTTGGGCCAACGAATCATGAAGCACATCTGTGCCGGCTGTTGGGAGTTATGGCGGAAGGACCAGTCGATTAAGGTGATTAACGAACTGCGGCTCGACCTCAGTTCTGAATCGGGCAGTGCCGAGTACGACAAGTACATGCGGGAATACTTCGGGTTTGAAGACGATCACGACCAACCTCCAGCCTGAAAGCGGTCGCAATGTCAACAGTCTCCGGCAACTTGGTGCAGTACGGTCGATCCGCTTTCGTGGGCCATTTTGAAGCGTCGAACCGGCTCACGATCACGGCGTTGCGTGGCGATCGGGTTGTCGTCCATACACCACGTGGGCTGGAAATTGGTACGGTGCTTTGCGAAGCCACCGAACACTTTTCAGGAGCACTTGATCCGACGGCAGGCGGGGAATTGTTACGCGAAGTCGGTCCGGACGATGAAGCCGATGCGCGCGAATGCGAACAGCTAGGCCAGCGGATTTTGAACGCGGGCGAACAACTCGCGGTTGAACAGGGCCTGCCGCTTCTTTTCGTCGATGTCGAAGTTATGCTCGATCGTTCGTCCGTGGTCCTTCACACTGTGCCCTGGGATGAGTGCAACGCCGATTCACTTTTTATTGAACTCACGCAACGGTTTGAAGTTCCCGTCCAGATGCTCGATCTGTCGCGCACGCCGACCATTGCCGATCCGCCCGAAAAAGCTTCGACGTGCAGCAAGCCGGGGTGCGGTACGAGTTCCGGCGGTTGCACGTCGTGCGGCACGGGCGGCGGATGCAGCACCGGCAGTTGTTCCAAGGGCAGCGTCAAATCGGCCGAGGAGCTAACCGACTACTTTGCGAACCTCCGCCGCCAGATGGAAGCCCAGGCGGTTCAGCGAACGCCACTGAACTAACCAAAAAACGATTCGACATTTTGGCCTCAACTCTGCAAACTGATGGTGGGTTTTAACCGCCATCCTTGCGAGGACCGCTATGTCTCGTTTCACTCGATACGCACTCCGATTGTCGGCGCTCATCGCCGTGGTCGTGTTTGCCCCTGTCAGCCAAGCCGTTGAGCCGGATTCAGCACTCAAGGCAATTCTTTCGGTCACCCGCGAAGGCACCAACAACGAAGCCACAGCCAGCGCCTGGAAGCAACTTGTCGCTACCGGATCGGACAGCTTGTTCCCCGCGTTGAACGCTTTCGATAGCGCTAACCCGACGGCGGCAAACTGGCTGCGGTCGGCGATCAGCGCGATTGTGGACAAAGAGCGTCAAGCGAAAAAACCGTTTCCGGCAGAAAAGCTCAAAGCCTTCGTCGAAGACACCAAACGCCACCCCAAAGCCCGACGGATCGCCTTTGAGTTGTTCGCGGAAGCGGACCAACCCCAGGCGGCAAAGTTGTTGCAGACGTTGACCAACGATCCGAGTTTAGAAATCCGCCACGACGCCATCGCGGACCAAATCAAGGACGCGAAAACCTTGAAGGATGCGGCCAAGCAAAAGGCGATCTACCAGGAACTGTTCGCACAAAGTCGGGATGAAGACCAAGCTGAAGAACTCGCAAAACTCCTCGAAGCCGCCGGCGCGCCTGCGAACCTCACGACGCACTTCAACTTCGTCACCCAGTGGTCGGTGATTGGGCCGTTCGACAGCAAAGACGGGGTGGGGTTTGCGAAATCCTACACGCCCGAAACGAAAGTCGATTTGAAAGCGACCGCAGCGGGAACGTTGAAGGATCCGTTGAAATGGAAGCCCGTCCAGAGTGACGCGAAGTACGGCACCATCGACCTGAACAAAGAACTCGGCAAGCACAAAGACGCCGTCGGGTATGGCCACACCGTGATCGAATCACCGGGCGAAATGCCTGCCGAGATTCGGGTGGCCAGCCAGAACGCGGTGCAGATTTATTTGAACGGCAAGAAACTGTTTGAACGCGAAGAGTACCACCACGGCACCAAGCTGGACCAACACGTGGCCCTCGGGACGTTGAAAGCCGGTCCGAACGAGATCCTGATTAAGGTCTGCCAGAACAACCAAACCGAACCGTGGGCACAAGTTTGGACCTTCGCCGTGCGGGTCTGTGACAAGACCGGCGGCAAGCTGCCACTGCAACAAGTCGTTGGGACCGAACCGGGCGAATCGAAACTGGCCCCACTCGGCAATTTGAAACCCGCCATTCCCGCCATTAAGGAGGAGAAATAATGCACCGGTTCGCAATCATCATCACACTACTTGCTGTCACTGGCACCACGAACGCCGCCGATTGGCCGCAGTTCCGTGGGCCGAACGGCATCGCCACGTCGCCCGAAATCAACTTGCCCACCGGCTTCAGCGAAACTTCCGGGTTGCGTTGGAAAGTCGCCATTCCCGGTCGTGGTGTCGCGTCGCCGGTGATCGTTGGTGGTCGCGCTTTCGTCACGAGTAGCAGCGGCAAGTACGACGATCACCTGCATGTGATCTGCATCGACACTGCGTCCGGTGCGCAGTTGTGGCACCGACAGTTGGCCGCCACCGGCAGCACCAACGCCCACCCCGATACCTGCATGGCGGCACCCACGCCCGTCGCGGACCAAACCGGGGTGTACACGCTGTTTGCATCCGGCGACCTTGCTGCCTTCGACAACGATGGCACGTTGCGTTGGTACCGTTCGTTAGTGGAAGACTACCCGACGATCACCAACCAAATCGGCATGGCCGCGTCGCCGGTGCTGTTCGAGAACAAGCTTATCGTGCCGATGGACAACGCCGGGGATTCGTTCCTCGCCGCAATAGACACCAAGACCGGCAAGAACCTGTGGAAAGCGCCGCGCATTCGGGACATCAGTTGGGTCACACCACTGGTGCGAAAACTCGATACCGGCAAAGCCGAAGTCATCTTCCTGAGCAAGATCGACCTCACGGCCTACGACATCGAAACGGGTGCGAAGAAGTGGACGGCCAAGGTCAACGGCTCGATCCCGACGCCGACACTCGTGGGTGATTTGCTGATCTCGCCGTCCGGGGGCGTGACCGTGGCCAAGCTCGGGGCGGACGGGTTGAAGGAAGTTTGGAAGTCGCCGAAACTGCAAACCGGCATGTCGTCCCCGGTCTATTACGACGGCTTTGTGTACGGCACCAACTCGACCGGCATCGTGAAGTGTGCCAACGCCAAGACCGGCGACATCGTCTGGGAAGAACGGGTCAAAGGCAAGTTCTCCGCGTCACCGATTGCGGCAGATGGCAAGCTGTACGTGTTCAACGAAGCCGGCGTTCTGACCACGATCAAGCTCGGTGCGACGCCGGAAATCATCGCCGAAAGTCCCACGAACGAACGCGGCCAAGCCACGCCGGCCATCTCCGGCGGCGCGATCTTCTTGCGTGGTGAAAAGAGTCTGTTTTGCATCGGATCCAAAGTCGGTAGCTGATGCCTATCATTAGCCGAGAGGCACACTTTGATGTGCCTCTCGGCTAAACCATTTCCCACATAGATCGCACGCCATGCTGAAATTTTTCATCGCCCTCCTGTCGCTGACGCTCACCCTTCGCGCTCAGGCGGACGACTTACCGGCGATCATTGATCCGCTTGTCGAACCCGTCCTGAAGGACAAGAAAAACATCGGCCTCGTCGTCGCCGTCTGGCAAGACGGCAAGTCCCAGGTGTTCGGATACGGCAAGGTATTCACGCCCGTCGGTGAACAAGTTCCCGACGGCCGGACGCTGTTTGAGATTGGCTC
>JAYSXU010000404.1:0-13358 GCA_043716965.1 Fimbriiglobus sp. | reverse complement strand
CAACCGCGGAGACTTTGGGCTGGCTCATGACGGCGACTATAGCCACACGGCCGGACTTCGAGAACCCGATTCACAACGCCACTGCGTAACTCCTAACTATTGTTGACACAGTCGAACTGCATTACTCCTAAAACCAACAAGAGATCACGATTCATGACACCTTCGGACGCTTACGTGGAACTGGTGAGGCGGTCGAAAGAGGTTGCAGTGTTGCAATCTTGCTCGTCAGTGTTGGGGTGGGACCAACAGACGTACATGCCGAAAGCCGGGGCCGGGTTTCGCGGCGATCAGTTGTCGTTGATCGCCTCGCTGAGCCACGAGAAAGCCACCGATCCGAAAATCGGCGAACTGCTCGCGGTCGTCGAGGGGTCATCAGTGGTAGCAAACGCCGAGTCCGTGGAAGCGGCGAACGTGCGCGAGTTGCGGCACGGCTACGACCGGGTGACGAAGCTGCCGAAGCGGTTGGTCGAAGAGTTGGCGAAGGTTACGGCCGATGCGCACGAAGCGTGGGTGGAGGCGCGGAGTAAGAGCCACTTTGCGACGTTTCAGCCGTTGTTGGAAAAAGTGGTGGCGTTGAAGCGGGAGGAAGCGAGTGCGGTCGGCTACGCCGATCACCCTTACGATGCGCTGCTCGATGAGTACGAACCGGGCGCCACGTCCGCCGAGATTCGCCACGTGTTCGCGGGGTTGTCGAAGGAACTCGTCCCGTTGATTCAAGCCGTTGCGGACTCGGGGAAGAAGCCGAAGCCGGGCGTATTGGAACGCGACTACCCCGTTGACCGCCAGAAGTGGTTCGCCGAGTCCGCTGCGATTGCGATGGGGTTCAACTTCCAAGCCGGGCGGTTGGACACCACCGCCCACCCGTTCTGCTCCCCGTTCGGGCCGGGCGATTGCCGGTTGACGACCCGGTACAACCCGCGCTGTTTCAACGACTCCTTCTTCGGCGTGATGCACGAAGCCGGGCACGGGATTTACGAACAGAACCTGCCCGTGGCCCACTATGGCACGCCGTGCGGGTCGCATTCCTCGCTGGGGATTCACGAATCGCAATCGCGGTTGTGGGAGAACCAAGTCGGGCGTGGCAAACCGTTCTGGCAGCACTTCTTCCCCCGGCTGAAGCAAGCCTTCCCTGCCATTCTCGACGATGTTTCCCCGAACGAGTTCGACTTTGCGATCAACGAAGTGAAGCCGTCGTTCATCCGCGTGGAATCGGACGAAGCCACCTACAACTTGCACATCGTATTGCGGTTTGAACTGGAACTCGACCTGATGAGCGGCAATTTGCAGGTGTCGGATTTACCGACGGCTTGGAACGAACGGTTCCAGAAACTTCTGGGGCTGACCGTTCCGAGTGACCGCGACGGGTGCTTGCAAGATGTCCACTGGAGCTTCGGCGGCATCGGCTATTTCCCCACGTACACGCTCGGCAACCTCTACGCCGCCCAATTCATGGATACGGTGAAGCGAGATGTCGGGACGGATTCGCTGGCAGAGCAATTCAGCCACGGCGATTTCACGGCGTTGAAATCCTGGCTCGTGTCCCACATTCACACCCACGGTCGGCGGTTCCGGGCCAGTGAACTGTGCCGTCGGGCGACCGGGAATGCGCTCACCCCGGCACCGTTCGTGGCATACTTAAAAGAAAAACTCTGCGGGTTGTATGGAGTGTGCTAGGGTTGTGTGGCGATTTGGGATCGTGCGTAGCGACACGGATCGGGTTGATTTAGGTTCGGCGCGAAGTCAATCGTCGGCGCGGAAACTGCTAATCTGTCTGCTGGAAAGAACGGCCCGACCCCGCCCGATCGACTTGTCTCATGATAGTGCCGGTAAATAGCGGTTTTAGCGACCACCTTCCGCGCTAACCGTTGTGACGTGGGGTTAACACCCCCATACAAACTGTTAACACCGCGAAACAGACCACGAAGCCATGAACGAAATTCCCCAACAGGATGACCCCCTCAACGTCGAAGAAGGCGTCGAAGAAATGGACGTCATGGAGACAATCCGCACCCAGGCCGGGGAGACCGAGTGGATTGGTCACCCGAGCCGACCGACGTTTGAAGCCGACGACTCCCACGACAACAACACCCCGCCCCCCAACGTGCCGAACCCCGAGACGGGTGACCGCATCGGGCCGTATGTCCTGGGCGAAAAACTCGGGAGTGGGGTTTCGTGTTTCGTCTACCGCGGTTGGGACGAGCAAAACGAATGTCCCGTGGCGATGAAAATCGTCAACTGGGCGAACGTCTACGATCGCTCCGCAGCGATGAAGCAGATGCGCACCGAAGCGGCTGCTTTGGCCCGTGTCAAGCACCCGCGTGTGGTCCGGTTCATTGACTTCGGCTTCGACCCCCGTTGGCCGTACATCGTGACTGAGTTTGTCGAAGGTCGCCCGATGGGGGAACTGCTTCGGGGCGGCGGGGCACTGCCGTTGGAGTGGGCGGTTTACCTGATCTCGCAAGTCGTCGATGGCCTGGGTGCCGTCTGGCGTGCGGGTTTAGTTCACCGCGACATTAAGCCGGATAACGTTCTCGTCGGTCCGAACGGTGTGGCCAAGCTGATCGACTTCGGGTTGGCCAAAGCCCCCGTGGTCCGCAACGCGCCGCCGACCGGCCCGGAACTCGCCGGCACCGCCGCGTACCTCGCCCCGGAGCAGGCACGAGATGCGTCGATCGTGGACTTCCGCGCCGACATTTACTCCCTCGGCGTGACGTTCTACGAAGCCCTGACGGGTCGCCTCCCGTTCGAGAGCCGTAACCGGATGCAGGTGATTTTCCAACACCTCAACACGCCCCCCGTCCCGCCGATCGACCGCCTCCCGACCATCCCCCAGATCATCTCCGACATGTGCCTGTGGATGCTCGCCAAGAACCCCGACGAGCGCCCCCAAAGCTACGACGACCTCCGCCAATCCTTCGACACCGTCACCGGCACGTAAGCCTGTGACGACGGACAATCAGGTCGCTTCAAGTTTTCAACAGTCGCTCGTACTCGCTGTGGTGACCCACCCAGAACCAAACCAATCCTTCGTCTCGGTTTCTGGCCAACACACGGTAGTGCAACCCAACTCGGGCCGACCAGTACGCGCCAATCCGCTTGAGCCGCAGCGATGGGTGGTTTGAGTCTGCTTGTAGCAATCGGAAGTTCTTGTCCGCCAGATCGCGCACGGCGTCTGGCAATTGGCGGTAGCTGTACCAGAACTCCGAAGTAGCGAAGTGATTCATAGTGGAGTGCAACGTCCGGCTTCAAACTCGGTGTCGGCTTGGCGACCCGCTTCGTCCAAACGCCCTGCCAGAACATCGGCCTCGATCTGACGATCCCAGGCGTCAGCCAAATACTCCTCGAACCAGTGCGTGAACGCAGCCAAATCGGTCGGCGCCAAGCAAGCCACCGCCGTTTCCAGTTCTTGCAGATTCATTGTCCCCTCCAATAAATGGGTTGCACCAGTATCCAATAATTTACGTTAGGCGACAAGGGATCGCAGGAAGTTGGAATTCGCCAGGGACTACGCGAAATACGCCCAACAGCTTGTTAAGAACCTTACGGTTATACGGTCTCTTCGATATCACTAGTGGGTATGGATAGTGCTAGAGCCGTTATGACAACAACCATTTAAATTAACAAGAGAACAAATGGAATTAAAGACAAGCGACTACCTGTTGCTGACCGCAGCTTTTTTGTCGTTCCTGCTCTCGGTAAGCCTCTGGTTTTTGGTCGATCATGATGCAGGGGCCTTCGTGGGCCTGTGGGTGCCATCCATCCTCGCATTCGGCGGTTATGTCAAGACACTGACAAGGAGAAGCTAGAAGTGCGACTCGAAACTATGATATTTCTGTCCGGTGTGGGTGTGATGCTGATCCTCGTTGCCTCATTGGTTTTCACAGTCTATGAGGTTCGGCGAACCAATCCCCATGCTTTCGGACCCAAGTCACAAATAAAGCCGCCGGATCGGTGATGGGAAAAATCCCATCGCCGATCGCAGTTCATTGTTGCTGAATCTCGCCAGTGCCACGAGTTTTAGTTATCGAGTCCGAGCACCTCACCACCTTGGGCGGATCCAGCGGCCCGCCACGCGATGAGCGAGACGCTGTTAGTCACGAAACGCACGCTCCCGTCACACAGTGCGGTATTGACTCCGCCGGTGTGCCGGCTACGCGCGGACTGCATTCTAGGAAGTGTGTTGGTTTGAGAAGTAGTACACGGCATTCGGGGGGCATTGTATTGTGAGGCAAGCGGGAGAGTAATGTTTGAAGTACCACAGCCGCCACCTGACATCACGTCCACGGCATTCGGGTTGTTCGGTGTTTGATAGGTCGTGAACGCTGATCCGCCGCCCCACCAACTGAACCCTCGAATGTCATCACCGGTCGGCCCTTGGATGACTTCGGCAACACAGAGTGTGTTACTGGTCCCATCGGTAATCTCAGCGATTTTCCGAGGGCGGCCCGATTTCCCTAGGGCCGGATCTCCGGTCGTGTAGTTCACCGGGGACGAGTCACCGCCCGCAGCGAACGTAGCGGGGTCTTCATACCATCCGAAGGGGGCGCCGCCGAACGTCACGCACCCGTTCACCCCACCAGTCGTTGTTCCGCCCGTACAGTTACCCGGTGTACTCACTTGGTATAAGTTTGAATTCCCTGCATTCAAAACATAGTTATTCATCGTGAGAGAGCCACCGGCGAAGGTTCTCGGGGTATCACTCGGGCAGGTAAACGTACTCAGTCGCTGGGTGCTAACGCCGTTGTTCGGAGCGGATGCATACCGTGGGCCGGTCAAATCATTGCCATCGAAATTTTTGTAAATGTTGAACAGTGCTTGTTGTTCAACATACGGCATGATCGGGATCATCCAGGTTCCCCAGCAACAACCCGCGCGGGCAATCCCCGGCAGGAACGTCGAATTGGCGCTCTCGTAGTTCATGTTGGCCAACGAGATTTGTTTGAGGTTGTTTGAGCACTTCGCTCGGGCCGCAGCCTCACGGACTTTTTGGACGGCGGGCAGTAGTAGCCCGATCAAGATTGCGATGATCGCAATCACCACCAACAGTTCGATCAGAGTGAACGCATGACGACTTCTAATACGCATCGTACTCTCCTTAGACAGAAAAACGGAGTGAAACTAAAAACGACAGGAAAAACCCCACGTGAATGCGGGGAGAATCGCTTAAGGGATATCGAACTCAAACTTGTTAGGCCCCTCTTTGGTCACTTTTACCTGCTGCTTGGATTTAATGTTCCAGTCCGCAGGGACAAGTTCCTTGAACATGACATTGGTGCCTCCGCCAGGGCCGGGTGGAGCACTCGGATCAACTGGGTTAGCAGCAACTGTCCCATCACTAGCCGTGATCCGAACCAGATAAGTTCCCGGTTTGAGGCCACCCTCACGAGAAATTTTGAATGCCCCGCCAGAGATCCCGGCATTTGCCCCTGTACTCTGGCTGTCGACTGGCGAGAAATCAATGATCGCGCCGTCCTTGATTGGCTGGCCTTTGAGTTTGACCGTCCCAGTCACATCTAACCGGTCACCGAATTGGTCCGAGGAGCAACCCGAAGTCACAAGTACCACAGTTGCCAGCAGAACCCATCCACCATGCCGTTGCATTGATAACCCCTGTTCAAAAAATGAGGATTCGAGGAGAGCAAATCAAGTTTCGATCGTTTCGTATAGGCTGTCAAGTAAAAAAGCAGCAGAATTGGAATTTTATCCAGAAACGCCGCTTGGGTCGTTACTCAGTTCTTGGCTTGCAAGTGCTTGGTCGTCGCATTTGGGTAATATGGCGGTATGACCAGGACCACGACGAAGTTCCGGATGTGTTTGGGGATGTTGAGGACGCGCCGATCTTCGTTATCACTGCATACTGAAGGGACACCATGCCGACACCGCAAGCTGACACGCGAAGCGAGTCTCGCAAGACTCTGGACGAGCAACTTGCCTCCGCGCCGTTACTTTCGTTTCCGGACATCGGACCGGAATCGAAACCGAGTTCACTTCAGGCTCATCTCCGTCCGCGTCGAGGCCCGATGGCAGTCAGAGGAATCGTCGAAAACGGCGTCATTCGGTTACTGGATTCAAAAGTGACATTCCCCGAACAAACACACGTGCTCGTCGTGGCTTCGGACCTGAGTTGAGCATTGACAGGGTACTTTACTTCCGACACAGCGTGTGCAGCACGGCCATGCGGACGGCGACGCCGTTGGTGACTTGGTCGAGGATCACGGAGTGGGGGCCGTCGGCGACATCGGGGGTGAGTTCGACGCCGCGATTAATGGGGCCGGGGGCGAGGATCAACATGCCAGGCTTGGCGAGTTTCATTCGCTCGCCGTTCATGCCGAAGAGGTGGGCGTATTCTCGCACCGAAGGGAACAACCCTGTGCGCTGCCGCTCGAACTGCACGCGAAGCAGGTTAATCACGTCGCAGCGCGGCAGGATGTCGTTGAGGTTGTGGGCAATCTCGACGCCGAGTGTGGCAATTTCTTTGGGCACCAGCGTCGTCGGACCGCAGACGATCACTTTCGCGCCCAGCTTGACCAACCCGTGAATGTTACTTCGCGCCACTCGGCTATGGGCAATATCCCCGACGAGGGCCACTGTCAGCCCGCTGACAGTGCCCCGCGCTTGGCGGATCGTGAAGATGTCCAATAGCCCTTGCGTGGGGTGTTCGTGGGCGCCGTCCCCGGCGTTGATAACCGGGATGTGTGGCGCCAGGTGTTGAGTCAGTAACTTTGGCGCCCCCGCACTGGAGTGCCTCACGACCACCACATCAATTCCCATCGCCTCAATGTTTTTCGCGGTGTCAATGAACGACTCCCCCTTGGCGGTACTGGACCCGCCGGGGGAAAAATCAAGCGTCTCCGCACCGAGTCGGCGGGCGGCCAGACTGAAGCTGATCTTGGTCCGGGTCGAATTCTCGTAGAACAGGTTGGCGACCACGACTCCAGCAAGTTCGGTGCGTTTCGGTTTGGTACGACCAACCCCGAGGAACGATTCCGCTAAATCCAACAAGTGAACAATGTCGTCGCGGGACAGGTCTTCGAGAGCCAGCAAGTGATTCATAACAATTCCCAAGGCGTGTCCCGAAATTTACCGGCACGGCTCCGCAGTGGCCAGTCTGGAACGAGTGAATGGTGCCCGGAGCGGCTGATATACCGCGAGCGGTTCAGACTGAGTTCGGACGAGCCGTGGGGGTAAACCCCACGGCTCATCGAGGCCGGAACTCAATTTGACCCGTGAGCGGTAGAGTATGACGCGAACAGTCAGACTCGCTCGCTTCAGTTGAGCGCTCACTCATGGGAGTTGTCCGTGCGAGAACAGCCGAAATATCTCACGTTCGCGTTGTGGAACCTGCACAATTTCGCGCATTATGCGGCCCTCAACCCTGGGCTAATGGAACAACCCCCTTGGGGTTGAAAACGAAGATAGGAGACAATCTTCCACCACCGAACATGACGCTTACCCGTCGAATTGTACTTTCGGAGGTAACCTAATTAATACTCGTATCCCAGACTATACTGATCTCCTACAAGAGGCTGTCAAGCAATATAAAGCGAACTCGCCGCGTGCAGTCGATGACATTTTTCGTTGTTTCGCCAAAGTGTCTAAAGCGGTTACTAGCGTTACAGATAGACGTGCCTTAATTGAACTTGTTCCAATCAATCCAAGTGAAACCCCGAATGTGTATCAACTTCAACTTCGCAAAGTTGGTAGTGAAGCTCCGCCGTCTGATCTCGGGGTCTACCGCGTGACCCCAGGGGAATACCTGGTTCTGCGCTGGTACTCATACATCAACTGGGAAGCTCACAATGAACGCCCTGGGGATTCAGATCAGGAGTTTTCAAACTTGGAAGAACTGGACGACCACTTCAAATGGCTCGTCTCGGACCCGAAGTCGCGGCTTGTCATTCTGGTGACTTTTTTCCAGCAATAGGCTTGTCGGATTTCCACCCTCACTCGAAACGAGTTGTCCATGTCCGCATCGCATTCGACTGTGCCGCACACGCGGATTTTGCTTGGCTTGATCCTCGGGGCGGTGGTGGGGTCGGGGGTGAATTACTTCTCGGCGGAGGATCCGGCTGCAACGGAGTGGGTCGAGTGGGTCGTGCGGAACCTCACGAAGCCAGTGGGGGACATCTTCTTGAACCTGCTGTTTCTTGCCATCATTCCGTTGGTGTTTGCGTCGCTGGTGGTGGGTGTTACGCGGCTCGGTGGTAGCGGGAATGTGGGGCGGATCGGATTGAAGACGCTGGGGTACTTCATCATCACCACGTCGTTCGCGGCGATCATCGGGCTGACGGCGGTGAACGTGATTCAACCGGGGAAGCAGTTGCCGCCCGAAATGCGCGAGAAGTTGATGACCAAGTTCTCCAAGGAGGCGGGCGAAAAGCTGGAAAAGAAAACGGATTTCGGCGTGCAGACGTTCGTGAACATTGTCCCGCGCAACCCGCTCAAGGCGTTCGTGGACAAGGACATGCTCGCGGTTATTTTCACCGCGATTCTGGTCGGCATCGGCCTCACGCAGATCGACCCGCCGAAGGCCAAACTCGTCACCGACTTTCTCGAGGCGATTAACCAGATTACCGACTTCATCATTCGCTTGGCGATGGCGATGGCCCCTTTCGCCGTGTTCGCGCTGATATTCTCCGTCACCGCTGAATTCGGCCACGAGATCCTCGTGGCGCTCGGGGCCTACGTGTTGACCGTGTTGTTAGGGTTGGCGATTCACCAGTGTGTGGTGTTGCCACTGTTGGTGAAGTTCCTGGGCGGGATGTCGCCGATTGAGTTCTTCAGCAAGATTCGGGTCACGATGATTACCGCGTTCTCGACGAGCAGTTCGAGCGCCACGTTGCCGACCGCAATGAAGTGTGCGGAGGAAGAACTCGGCGTGCCGGAGTCGGTGTCGAAGTTCGTACTCCCGCTCAGTGCGTCCATGAACCACAACGGCACCGCGTTGTTTGAAGGCGTGACCGTGATTTTCCTCGCCCAAGTGTTCCTCCCCGTCGATCTGCCCTTTCAGCAGCAATTGATCGTGTTGGTGTTGTGCGTGCTGACCGCGACCGGAATGGCAGGCGTGCCGGGCGGTTCGTTGCCACTCATCGGCATGGTCCTCGTCGTGGTCGGCGTCCCCGCCGGCGCGATTGCCATCATCCTCGGCGTCGATCGCTTCCTCGACATGTGCCGCACCACTGTCAACGTCACCGCCGACATGACGACCGTAGTGTTCGTCGCCAGGACCGAACGGGGACGGGTGACGAAAGACGAAAAAGTGGCGGAGTTTGCAAATTCCGAGTCACCACTTACAAACGTCATGTAGTTCATCGAATCCTGGGGCCGCAGATGTCCCACCCGTACCCACTTCTCGATTCAATGTAAGTGACGTTTACCAGCTAGCTTCGCCGCTTACCGCGTGCATTGGGAGAAAAAGTCTGATGTGCTACTCATTGGCTGTAGCACAATCGTCATCATCCACAATACGTTACAGCATGGCTGACACTGAATTATCCCGTTTCGGCAGACGAATTAGAACCCTCCGCGAAGGGATTGGCCTCAGTCAAGAACAGCTTGCAGACAAGGCAGGCATTCACAGAACCTATGTCGGCGGCGTGGAACGGGGCGAGCGAAATCTCGGATTGAAGAACGTGTACCGAATCGCGGACGCCCTTGGTGTCTCCGTGGGAGACTTGTTTTCAGAGGAGTAGTACCGATTTCAACTCGTCCGTATCTCGATCGACCTGAAGAAAAGTGGCAGGAGATCACTCAGAGTTTACTTGATGCTCATCCGCTGAAAATCAGTGTGATACTAGAGATTGCTAGTACAGCTTGGGGTAAAGTCTGGGAGACAACAGTTGGCTCTGGGGATGTTGCTGTACGTCTGAAAGATTTACGTGTGCCTGCAACTGTTATCGGCTACTTTTTTGAAGTGCTATTCGCACGTGAGTTGAGCCTGCGGTTTCCTAATGAATGGCGGGGAAACGAATCAGGAGATGACAAGGATCTCGTCAACCTTAAAGATATACGGCTGTCTATCGAGATAAAGTCATCTGGTCAACGAGGTTTTCGCGTTTACGGTAACCGTAGTTACGGCCAAGAAGTCAAAAATCAGCAGCAAGTGAAGAAAGAAAAGTCAGGTTACTACATCACTGTGAACTTCTACGATCGAATTCTCACGCTGATTCGCTTCGGTTGGATTGATGCAACTGATTGGAAATCTCAGACTTCACCGACTGGCCAGATGGCTGGACTAGCGGACACAGTGTATGCCCACAAGTTAATACCGATTCCCGGCGAGTATCAGTTGGATGCTCCAGTCGAATTGTTAGATGGCGTCGGTGACAAGACCTCTGCGCTGTTTCGAGAAGTCGGTATCAAAACTATTCGCGACCTACTCGATTGTTCTGTTCCGATTACCGATCCTCGGTTGCAGAAGGTACGAATCGCAGCTTTGGCACGATATCGTTCCAGCATTCCGTCAAATCTCAAATAGGGATCGCTGAGAGTGGACAACTTTGGACAAACGACGAGCGATGAAGTCACAGTAATCACTGTTGATCTCAAACCCAATTACGTCACGACCTTCACGGATACAGGCCTCAGCGGTCGTTCCCGATCCCATGAACGGATCAAGAACGAGATCACCGTGGCAGGAAAACCCCTTAATGATCCGTGTGATCAGATCGAGTGGAAACTGTGCGGGGTGCGGGGCACGTTCAGTCGAGGAGCGATCCGTACCCGATGTCACTTTCGCAATTTGCCAAACATCGGAAGGATTCTTTCCAATCGTATTGCACCTTAGTTTGCCATTCTTCTTTTGCTTCGGATAAGCAACATCTGGATCACGAATCTCGTCCAAATTAAACGTGTAGTTCTCGGCATCCTTCACATACCATAGAAATTTCTCATTTCTCGGTGACAATGCTTTACGGGCTGCAACGCCAGCCCCATAGTTCCAGACAACTTCTTGGACCAAGTAGAATGGACACTTCTCCCAGAGCAGATACGGGAGTGGAAGAGCTCTTGCACGGTCAGATAGCGAAACGTATCCCAAGTTTAGCCAGAACGCACTTTGTGAAGCTGAGAGCCGGTATATTTCTGCCATCCACTTTCTGCACCACTCAAGGTACTCGTCGAGCGGGAGCGTCTGCTCATATTCCTTTCCAATATTATATGGCGGACTAGTCACCGTGAGGTCAATTAACCCGCTTGGTAGCATCCGCATCGCGTCCATGCAATCGAAACAGTAAATAGCAAATCCCTCTCCTTCGCAACGTGGAGTTCCAAGCCGAGTCCGAATCGCTTCAAGTCGTTTCATTCCTGGTTCCATACTGCTACTTATAGTATTCATGATAAGGCCAGTCAAGACCAGAAAGTCACTAGATCCGAAACTCGAAGATATGACTGACACTGCTCGCAAAAAAGGTCGGCGGGCAGGGAATATTTAATTTGCTAACTTGAATTGCTCGGCACAGCTCGTTTTTTAAATCCGCAACAGTTCGGAAGCAAACGATTTCGTTGTGGCAAATTTGGGAGTATGATAAGTTCTTTCTAGTACACGTTGGGTACGTTGGCCGGGATCTGACGGCCGCTTTTGCTTGGGTTTGAATATGCCACGGGCTGCTTCCTACGACGAAGATGACGAGCCGATCGAGGGGTATCGCTTGCTCGATTTCCTCGGGAAGGGGCAATTCGGTGAAGTGTGGAAGGCGGTCATCACGGCGTCGGGCAAGGAAGTTGCGCTCAAGTTCATCGACCTCTCGTACAGCCCGGCGGCGTTGAAAGAACTGCGGGCGCTCAAGCTGACGATCAATTTGCGGCACTCCCACCTCATTCCGCTGAACAACGCCTGGCTAAAGGACTTCAAGGGCAAACTCGTCAAGCTGCATGAGGTCGATATGACCCGGCAGAAGGGCAAGTTGAAGGAACTCATCATCGAGATGGGGTTGGGCGAAAAGAGTCTGGCGGCCCGGTTGAAGGAAGTTAACCCGGACGGCACCGAACCGGACGAGATGCAGGGGATTCCCACGGAGGAACTCCTCGAATACATGATCGGCGCGGCGAAGGGGATCGACTTCTTGAACCAGCCCGACCACAAACTCGGGTCGGGTGATGGGCCGATCATTCACTGTGACATTAAGCCCGACAACATGATGATTGTGTCGGGCGAGGTCCAGATTGCGGACTGCGGCGTCGCCGTCGCATTGACGGAAAACGTCCGCATCACGAAGGCGGCGTTTTCCGCAGCCTACGGGGCGCCCGAATCCATTGCGAACAAGCCGGTTCCGGGGACCGATCAGTATTCACTTGCCATCAGTTATTACGAACTCCGCACGGGCCGGTTGCCGTTCCCGGATCAGTACGGCATCCACGAAATCTTGGCGGCCCACGCTAACGGGCGGCTCAATTTTTCGTCGCCATTCATAACCGACCACGAACGAACGGTTCTGAAATGGGCCACCTCATTACAACCGAGGAATCGCTACCTGACCTGCTTGCACATGGTGAAGCAGTTGGATCAGGCGCTCAACGGGATGGCGCCGTTGCCGCCGACCAAGATTCAACCCGCGGTCGTGATCGCAAATCCGCCGTCTCGACGGTTGCCTGCGCAATCCCACCCGGTTCTGACGCCAGTTCAGCCGCAGACTAGCAAAACCGACGAACCAGCGGGAACCTTTGTTATTGGGGGGGCTGGTCCCGAGTTGGTTTTATCAGCACCCGAGTTGTCCAACCCGAGTAGCGCGGTAATTGAGGCGTTACAACGAAACTTCCCGGTAGACGAGTCTGTTATCAACTTGAAAAAGGTTGAGGTGAAACCGCCGGGTGCGTCGTTTTTGCAGCCGCTAGTGTCCGAGCCAGGCAGTGGGCACGCGATACCCATTGACCCCGACGATCCACTCGGCGACTCCCACCCCCGCGCGGTTCTTGATCGAGAATTACTCGGGCTGACAATGACCCCGAATCCGCCGTCGTTCCCGCTCCCACCCCCGGTCCCGGCCCCGGCGACCGTGAAACCCGTCGAGACGCGGAAGAGCAATCCGCACCCTCGCCGGTCCAATCCGCGCGAAACGCCACTTCCGCCACCGGAACCGCAAAAAGACCCGAGTTGGCTCATCAATGCCAAACAGGAAGAAGTCAAAAGTCGATCGACGCCGAACGTGGCCTGGAACCGGCAGATCCCCGCAGCCACGCCGACCAACAAACCACTTGTTGGGATTATCGCGGGCGTCCTAGTCGCCGTGTTACTCGGCGGCGGCGGGTTGGTTGTGGTGATTCAGCCCTGGCACGAGACTGCGAAAACGACTGAAAAGGCAATCGTCAAAGGTGGTGATAGCGGGACGACCCCGCCCACCAAATCCGCAAAGGAGCTCAAG
>JAYSXU010000403.1:0-4388 GCA_043716965.1 Fimbriiglobus sp. | reverse complement strand
CCTCTGTGGTGAAATGATTTGATTCGACGTCTGCATCATACTGAATGCGCTGGCAACAGTATCGTGAACCGATCGACCTCAAAGAATTGCTGGGCTTCGAGGTCATACACCCGGCGGACGCCGATGAGGTGGTTCCCGTCGAACAGGTATTCGTTGTACATCATCCGGTTGTTTTGCGTCGCACTGCCGGCACAGATGAGCGGGAAGGGTACGTCGTCCGTGGCACCTCGCACAAATCCGCGATGGATGTGACCGTGGAGCCACAAGCAAATGTGGCAGTCAATCGCGGCTTGCAGCGCGGCCGTATGATCGCGTAGCACCCGCAACCGAGTTTCGAGTTGTCCGGTTTCGGTCCGCAACGGGTAGTGCGTCACCAACACGCGCGGACCGGGGCTGAGTTGTTCGCAGAGCTTGCGTAGCCGTTCGAGTTGTGGGCCGCCGCTGGCGCCGCTGGCGTCCATGTGGAACCGATTCGCGGTGCAGGAATTCACCGCAATGAACCAAACCGGCCCGATTTGCCGGGCGAACGGGTAGGGTTCCGAATCGACCCGAGTGCCGGTCTGCCACGATGCAAATTCACGCTCGAAGACGCCGGACTGTGCGGCGAGTGGCGTGTAATAATCATGATTGCCCGGCACCGCAATGCCCGGCGGCAACGTGTTGTCCGTGACTTGTAACGCCCGACCTGCCAGAACAACTTCGGATTCAAACGCCAATTTGGTCGCGTCGCCGGTGAACACAAGGCCGTCCAAATCCCGCTCCCGCAGTTCGCGCATCAGGGCTTCGACAACCTCCGGCGCGTGTTTGAACCGCCGCCCTCGCCCGAGCAACTTGACGTTGATCCACCCCGTCAACCGCTTCGAGACAAGGTCACCCGGTCGCCAGCCCAACGGCTTGGCCGTGAGGTGAACGTCACTAAAATGAGCAATGCGAACCGACGGAGGAACCATGATGATGATTTACCACCCCGAAGCCCAATCGCGCATTGCCGACGGCCAAAATAATCAACTCCACGAACTCCGATTCTAACCACGAATAACACGAATATGACGAATAAGAATCAAAACCGGCGTGTTGATCGCTGTTAACGTCATCAACAGGAATCACGCAGTTCTTTGATGATTTTCTGAATTCGTCTGATTCGTCTGATTCGTCTGATTCGTGGTGAATCGTTTTTTCTACCCCTTCGTTACGGGGCGTAGCAATCGACAGGCGTACCGACCGAGGCGGTTGAGTAGGACGCGGTTGAGGTAGCCGGTTGTGGCTTTGGCGCCGACTTTGCCCAGGAACTTTCCGGCGATCCCGGAGCTAACGCCGACGCCGGCCATCTGGAAGGCGTGCTCGAACAGGTGTTCGGATTGGCCTTCGATCAGCCCTTCCATGTCGTTGAGTTGGCCGGCCAAGTACGCATTGAAGAACACACGGCTGAGCAGGACCGTCGTGCCAGTGCGGCCCGTTTTTAGGTTGTAGATCGTACACAAATCGCTGAGCATGGCGAAGCTGAAGTACAGCGTCGAAAGGCTATCCACCATGCTGTTCGGCGAGGTCGCGGTCACGATCATGGCCCGGTTCGCCCAGTGTTTCACGCGGGCGTCGGCGATGTCGTCGAGGTGCGATTGGAAGTCGGTGCGGAAGCGATCGAACCAGATCGGCGACGAGGAGAACTTCGCCGAGTCACGCAGTTCCGTACTCACGTGTTGAAGCTGTTTAACGATCTCCGGCGTGAACCCGACTTTCAACAGCTTGTGGCGTTGCTTGTCGGTTTCGATCGGGAACGTGACGAGGTAGTTCGTCAGCGTCTGTCGGGCTTCATCCACCTTTGCATTGACGAGCCAGCGCAACCGGGTGCGGGATTGAAGTTCTTCGAGGCTATCCAACCGCAATTGCCGGTTGCGCCGCAGCCGGGCGTACAGCAGACCCAATCGCAACATCGCGTACAGCACTGCAGAGGACAACAGCCCCAACCCGGTGTAACCGGCGTACTGAATCATCGTCGGCTGCGTGGCAATGTTGGCCAGGATGCTAAGCACTTGCGAGTACAAGAACAGCCCCAACACCCCGACCGAGCCGACCAAAAACGCCGCCGCCAACGGGTGCGCAAACCACCCCGCCCACCGCATGACCGCCGGGTCGGACGCCAACAGTTCCTCCGCTTCAGCCAAGTCCCGTCGCGCCTGCTCTTCGTCCGCGTCACGCAGTAGCCGCCGGTCGTCCTCACTCAACGGCGCACTGAACGCCGGAACCTGTGCCGGCCGACCCAAGTCGTTCTCCCCCTCCCGCAACATCGGTTCCCGCACGGCAGGTAGCGGCAACTCCGCAACCGCCGAACCCCGCCCCACCCCACGCGGCAACCCGATCCGGTCGTCATCATCCCAAGTTGGCGTCGCCATTGTGTGTTCTCCAAATGCTGCCAAGTGTGCGTGTTCACGGAGTGATTCGCTTGGGATGGATGCCGCTTTTCGATGGTGTGATTGTACCCGAGTGGCAACGGTGTAAGTTAATCGAATCGCCGACATGAGAATCGTGGTGTTGTATTCGTTACAAATTACCAAATTTCACTTGACAGCACCAAATTCGGTCATTGGCATCACACTCTCTATCAGGTTGGCTTAACGTGCAAAACACACCAAGCCTCTGAGCAAGAAGGTGTTCTGTTTACGTTCGGCAGAATCCCTCTCCAGATTAGGCCGAACTGGTTCGTCTAATAACCATTTCAGCCGTCGGGCTTGTGGCTCGTTTGGATGAACACTGGAAGTGTCACTCGTTTGTTTTCCCCCACATCGGAGACTTGTCATGCATGTCCGTCTTTTTCTCGCCGTCGCCCTGGTGGGCGCCCTGCCGGCCGTCGGGTCGGCCGCGTTCGTCACGTTCTCGGACCGGGCCGCTTGGCAGGCGGTCGCCGGCACCCCGACCGTGACCGAGGACTTCCAGAGTTTCACGCAGAACGCCTTCATCTTCCCGGTCCCGGTGCAGGCGAACGGGTTCTCGCTCACCGCCACCAGGTCCGTCCCTGCGATATTCGGAAACCGAGTCCAGGTGGCCCCCGCGCCCCCTCCGATCGCGAGCGGCAATTCGCCGAATGGGACAAACTTTTTCTTAGGAGCACTCATAAACGACCTCGACGCTGACGGTACATTAAACGCCAACATCCTCCTGACGTTTACCGGCGAGGTGTCGGCATTCGGGGCCGACTTCCGGGGGGCAAACGGTATCTTTATCGACGTGTACGGCGCCGGGAACGTTCTGTTCGACACAATCAGCCCGGATGTCAATACCCCCCAGTTCTACGGGTTCGCACTGACCGACGGGGAGCGGGCGGAACGGCTTGTATTCCGAACGACCCTCACCCCCCTAGACGGCGTGATCAATGTGAACGTGTTCGGGATGGACAACGTCGCCCTGGTGGTGCCGGCGCCGTCCGGGCTGGTGCTAGCCGTGCTGGGGCTGCCGGCGCTGGGGCTGTCACGTCGCTTGCGCCGGGCGGGCGGGTTGGGCAGCGGCAGTGTCACACGGTAGTTCATTGCACTTCAAGTGTTCCGCGGAACAGGCCGGCTGCTGAGCTAGGTCGTAAGGCGGCAGAGGAAAACGCGGATGGACTTGCGGGCGGCGATCGACGCGGTTCGGGCGACGTAGTCCGACGACCACGTCTGCCGGGTGGTTCGCAACTTCCTGACCGAGTGCGGGTGGGAGTTGGAGGCCGGCGAGGGTTTCATCAGGGTGCCGCCCGACGCCGAACTGCTGGTTTACAGTGCAGCAGTCATCGTGTCGGCCCACGGCATCGGCGACCACGTCGAGGCTAGTGTGTACCTGGGTGTCGAGCGGTCGTCGCCCAACGTGTGGCCGGTGCATGGGGTATTGCGGCTGTACCTCAACGCCGCAGGACAGATGATTACCGAGGATCGGTACTCGCCCGCCGAGTGGTTGCGGCGGTAACTCCTTGCCGAGAACTGCCTTTATGAGCGATACATTTTTTGCTTGTTTATAGCCTGTTTTCGTATCTCGGAACAATACCCCTACTTCCCTGGACGCCTGTTCTGGGCCACTGGTACAGCGTGCCCCACTCACTACTTGTCGTCCTTCTTCGCGTCTTTTTTGGTGTCGTCTTTCTTCGCGTCGGTGGGGGCGGTTTGGGTGCCACTGACGACGACGTACTTGACGCGGAGGTCGGACGGGACGGCCTTCTCGGCGGTGACGGCTTTGGGCCGCATGAGGGTGACTTCGACGATTTGGCCGACGTGTAAATCGGACTTGTTGGCGGCGTAGCCGGGCGCGCCGATTGGCTTTTTCAGGTCGAGGAACTCTTTCTCGGTTCGTGGCACTTTTTTGCCCTTGTCGTCGAACTTGGGCGGGGCTTTCTCCCAGCGAACGAGTCCTTCGTCGTGGAACAA
>JAYSXU010000402.1:0-1484 GCA_043716965.1 Fimbriiglobus sp. | reverse complement strand
TACGGTGTCTACGTCTACGGTATTGCAGTTTCCAGCTTGGAATTGCTATTACCGTAGACGGCATTGACGGTGAATCGGCGGGTTGGTTGTCCTCGTTGGCCGGACGGGGTCGGTTCCCAACGTCCCTTCCCGGCCTTCACCAGTTCTTCCAAGGCCGCTTCCGCCGTGCCGGTTTCCTTCAACCACCGGCACCCCTGTTGCGCTTCGCGGGCCGTGACCGATCCGCCTATGCGTTCGATCCACTCCGCCAACCGGCGGTGGTCCCGGTCGGTTTCGGACTCGCTCAACATGCCGTAGACGCGACGGGCTTCGTTCTTAAACCACGTCGCCAACCGGATGCCCGCCGTCATGCTGTTGGCGTCCACACAGTCCGCGTTCGTCAACGTCGGGTCGCTAACCGCCCATCGGATGAAGTGAATCACCAGAGCCAACCGGGCCGCGTACTCTTCCAGCTTCGACCACGCCGCCGACAAGTCGCCGGTCAGTTCGACTTGCTCCAATCCGTTCATGTTGGCGTAGTCCACCCACAACGGCTTCGCGGCGGCGGATAGTCGAACCCGCACGGGGCGGGGTTCCCCGTCATCGTCGTAGCTTGGTTGCAGTCCGTAAAGTCGGTCAAACAGGTGCGCCAGTTCTGCTTCGGCAGTCGGGTCGATGTCCGCGTCGGTCCACTGCTTCGCCCGGCGGGGGGGGTACGCCAACAGCAACCGGGCCAGCAGTCCGGATTCCCGATGTTCTGCCCCGAGAGCGCGTTGCAGGATGCCGGGTTGAATTCCGCCCGCGATGCAGACCGCCGCGTGCGGAACGTGAATGGTTCGGGGCGTGCCGGTCTTTCGATCGACGGTGACGCTTCCCGCGTTGTACATCGACAGCCAGTTCGACGAATCCCCACTCGCTTTCCCCTTTCCAGCGTAGCGGTCGAACGAACCAATCCACCCCGCCAGTTCGTCGCGGGAAAGTAGTAACCCGCGCGGGTTCGCCGACAGAATCGGCGCCAGGGCCTCGACGGTCGTGTCCGACACGCTGAACCGTTCCGCCGGGGGCGGTTCCGGCTTCGCGGGCGGGTCCGATGCCGCGTGCGTGTCCCGCTTCCACGCGGTCATTTCCTTTTCCCACCGGGTCAACGCGGCTTCGTGATGCGTCATCGCTTCCGCGTGGCGCTTGAATGCCATCTCTTGGCGTTGTTGGATGGGCTTCATCACCAACGTGAAGGCGGGAGTTTTCGACGTACCGCTTTCGCCGATGATCGCGCCCCAAAGTATCGGCGGAACGTGCCAAGTGCGTGTCAATTCCAGGCGTCGCGTGTTGCCGATGGCCGATGCCAACGCCACCAACAGGGGAAGTGCTAAGAATGACGGATCGCAACCAATGGCTTTCGCGCCAGACGCAACAAATCCGCGAATCGGTGCGGGCAAGGCATCGACTGGGAACGGCACGAACGCATCACCGTTTCCCGCCGTCGGCTCGTTGTCGATGCCCTTCGC
>JAYSXU010000401.1:0-1486 GCA_043716965.1 Fimbriiglobus sp. | reverse complement strand
CGAGGACGAAGTTCGCGGCTCGGCTGTGGCATACCATGCACTCCGCCCGGCTGGGGTAGTGCCACACCTGTTTGCGCAGTCCCGATGCGGTTTGGACCTTGAGTTCCTTGTCCAGGCCACCCGAGGATACCAGTTCCGCGTCCGTGCCGGCGTCGTTCCACAGGTACGTGTAACCGAACCACTCGGTGTTTTGTCTGGTCATGAACCGCGTCTCGATCCACTTTCGGCTCTTGGGGTTTCCTTCCTCGGTTTCATAGGCAAAGCTCTTCACAATCACGGTCCGGTCGGGGAAGTTCCATGCGCGGGTCCGGGTATAGTCGATCGTCGTTTCCCCCGGCAGTGCGATGTAGCGTTGCTTGTGGAGTCCATCCGACCAGAACGGGGCGTTGACGGAGTAAGGGATGACACCGGGTTGCATCTGGTGTTGGGCGACGTTTTCAAAGAGGCCGCTCTCGCTGAGCTTTTTGGGGAATTTTGAAGGTGTCGTGTCCGTATTCGCGACGAGTGTGTAGAACCCGCTTTCGCCCGCAGTGCGGTGGTCGCAGATCAGCAGTTCGCCACGGGTGTTCGTGCTGAAGCCGGTGATTTGCAGCCGCGGGCTGGCGAGTTCGCCGTGAAAAGTCGCCTTCGTACCGTTGTGCTTCATTCCCCAAATCCGCCCGGTGGAATAATCGCCGTAGAGGTAGACGCCATTCAACGCGGGCAGTTTCTCGCCGTAGTAAACGAGGCCGCCCGTCAAAGACCGGAACTCCGAGTGGTGATGTTCGATCGTTGGTTTCGTCAACGGCAGCGAGTTCGTTTTGCGGTTCTCGTAAAATGCGTGGCCGCCTTCCATGACACTCCAGCCGTAGTTGTCTCGCGGTCGCACCAGGTGGGCCATCTCCCACAAATCCTGGCCGTTGTTCCCGATCCAGATGTGCCCGGTTTTCTGGTCGCATGCGATTCGCCACGGGTTTCGGGTTCCGGTAGCCCAGGTTTCAGGCAAAAACTCTTTGCCGTCCGCAAACGGGTTGTCCTTCGGGATCGCGTAACTCTTGCCGTTCTCTTCCCGATCCACGTCGATGCGAAGCACCTTGGCGAGCAGCGTGTCGGTGCTTTGGCCCATAACATCCTGGTCGGAGTCGGAGGTTCCGTCACCACTCGTCACGTACAGATAGCCATCGGTCCCGAAGCAGGCAACGGCCCCGTTGTGCCCGTCCGACTCCCACTCGATGATCGTTCTTGCGGTCGCCACGTCGATCGTGTGGGGGGCTTGTGTCCGCATCGTGTACCGGGTAATGCGGCTGAACTTGTTTTTCCGGACGCCTTTCCCAGAACCGTTCCAGCCAACATACATGTAGCCGTTCTCGGTAAATTTTGGGTGGAAGGTGAAGTCATACGCCACCCCGTCGTTCGGTGTATCGAACAACATCACCGCATCGGCAGTCTTCACACTGGGGTCGTCCTTCACCCGCCACAATGCGGTTGGAGCATACGGCGACGGCTG
>JAYSXU010000041.1:0-6403 GCA_043716965.1 Fimbriiglobus sp. | reverse complement strand
GCCAATGCGAGAGTATTGAATGTCCACCAAAGCGAAGATGGCGCGCTTCAAAAAGCAAATGGTTGCGTTGACGGCGCACAAGCTGGAAATGGCGAAGCCCGAAGCCCAACGCGACCCGACCAAGGTGATGCGCCCCCGTGACCTCATCAAAATCCGGATGCGTTGCCAGATTAGTGGTCGCCCGCGTGGGGTTTACCGCAAATTTGGTGTCAGCCGGATTGCCTTCCGCGACTTGGCAAGCAGTGGCCTCATCCCCGGCGTCCGCAAGGCGTCCTGGTAACCCCCGCGATCGAAAGGAGATCCTCTCATGATGACTGACCCGGTCGCGGACATGCTCACCCGCATCCGCAACGCCAGTAATGTTGAACGCCCGATGGTCGAAATGCCGGCCACGAAGCTCAAAGTCGCCATCGCAAAAGTGCTGGTGAACGAAGGGTTCGTAAGCGGCTTTCGCGTCGGCATGAACGTCAAAAAAGAAGACGGCGCCTCCGAGTTTGTCGCCAAGACCGACCTCGGCGAAGCCCACGTCAAACTCCAGATCTTCTTGAAGTACGGGCCGGACGGCGAGAAAGTGATTCGTCACATTTCCCGCTACTCCAAACCCGGTCGTCGCGTGTACCAAAGCTACCGCGAAGTTCGCCGCGTGCTGGACGGTCTCGGCATCGCCATTCTCAGCACCAGCAAAGGCGTGCTGAGCGACCGGCAAGCCAAACGTGAAAAAGTCGGCGGCGAGATTCTCGCCACGGTATGGTGATGATTTTCCGAGCCACGACCGTTAAGGAGTGGCCCAAACTGCCTGTTACGAAACAGCGTGTTGTTACAAGCGACTGTTAAGGGTAGAAATTTGAAGGGTTCGCACAGAGACAAATAAGCGGCGTTGTATGTGCGGAAGATTGGGCCACTCCCTTACGGTGTGGCTCGGATGAACCTAGTACACCAGTGGCTGCGGTCCGGGTTCGCCCGGTGAAGCCTCAGAGGATTGAATATGTCGCGGATTGGAAAGCAGCCGGTGGTATTCCCGGTAGGCGTGAAACTCTCAATTGCCGATCGCCACATCAAAGTGGAAGGTCCAAAAGGCAATTTGGAATTCACCCACCACCCCAGCATGATCGTGAAATCGGACGGCAAGCAACTCACCGTCGAACGGCCTGACGATGCCCGTCAAAACCGTGCCCTCCACGGTTTGACTCGCGCGCTCATCAACAACATGGTCGTTGGTGTGACAACGGGCTACACGAAGAAGCTGAAGATCGAAGGGGTCGGGTACCAAGCGGCCTCGAAAGGCAAAGCGGTGGAACTGACCGTAGGGTTTGCGAACCGCGTTTTGCTGAACCCGCCCGACGGCGTGACCGTGGCCGTGCCCGATCCGACGACCATTGTTGTGAGCGGAGCCGACAAGCAAAAGGTTGGCCAGTTCGCTGCCGAAATTCGGGCCAGCAAGCCACCGGAGCCTTACAAGGGCAAAGGCGTTCGCTACGAAAACGAAGTCGTTCGCCGCAAAGAAGGCAAGTCCTTCTCGACGAAGTAATGAAACTGTTGATTGGTCGCTGGCCTACGACGAATGGGCTTCGATCGGTCTGGCGTCTTAACTGACCACATACTGACCTCTGACCCCTGAAAAAGTTATGGACGCACAAAAACTCAAATCCCGACGCGCCGAACGGCGGAAATTCCGTGTCCGCAAGTCGATTCACGGCACGGCGGCCCAACCGCGGTTGTCGGTGTACCGCAGCAACCTGCACATCTACGCCCAGTTGATCGACGACGAAGCGCAGGTGACTCTCGCTGCCGCGTCGAGCAACGACAAGGATTCGGCAGTCGAGTACGGCGGCAACGTCAAGGCGTCCAAAGTCGTCGGCCAAAAGCTGGCGGAAAAAGCTAAGGCTGTGGGCATCACAAAAGCCGCTTACGACCGGGGTGACTATCGGTACCACGGTCGCGTGAAGGCACTGGCACGGGCTGCCACTGAAGCGGGTTTAGTTTGTACGGGGTTGGAAGACGTCGTGAAGGCGAAGGCCGTGTCCAACGACACGAAAGCCACGAAGAAGGCCGCCAAAGCCAACAAAGCGAAGTCGTAACGAACACTCACCGACTGCGAGCGAGATTATTGCTCGCTGTCGTCCTTCTGATTTACGCGATCGTAACCCGTGGCCACTGGCCCGGATGGGAGTTTCAGCATGGCACGAGAACGGGGCGGCCGCGACGATCGGGATTCCCGCGATCAAGGCATGGTCGATTACGTGGTCCGAATCAGCCGCAGCGCCTGTGTGGTCAAGGGCGGTCGGCGGTTCAGCTTCAACGCACTTGTCGTGGTCGGCGACAAGCAAGGCCGCGTTTCCTTCGGGTACGGTAAGGCCAACGAAGTGCCACCGGCTGTGGAAAAAGCGATTAAAGAAGGCGAAGCACAAACACGCCGCTCGAAGAAGCTCCAGTTGCGTGGCGACACGATTCCGCACCGCGTGATCGGTAAGTTCGGCGCCAGCATCGTGATTCTGGTTCCCGCCGGTCCCGGTACCGGGGTCAAAGCGGGACCTGGGGTACGTGAAGTTCTTCAAGCCGCCGGCATTCAAAACATTCTGAGCAAGACTCACGGTAGCACTAACCCAATCAACCTCGTCAAAGCAACGATCGAAGGCCTGCAAAAGCTGCGGACCCGCGAAGAAGTCGCTCGGCTACGGGGGGTAGCACTCTAATGGACTTGACAACCGTTTCTGAAGGTATCGCCAAACACAAGCTGAAAAAGCGTGTTGGGCGTGGTATCGGCTCCGGGCACGGCAAAACCTCGAGCCGTGGGCACAAGGGGCAATACGCCAGCGCTGGTGCAGGGCTGCCAAGCAGCACCTTCGGTGGTGGCCAAACACCGATTCACCGTCGCTTTCCTAAGCGTGGTTTCTCGAACGCCACGTTTGCTAAAGACTACGCGATTGTGAATGTTGCCGCTCTCGAAGTCTTTGACGCCGGCGCGACGGTTGACATGGCGAGCCTGAAAGAAAAGCGGCTCGTCGTCGGCACGTTCGACGGCGTTCGGATTCTTGGTGAAGGCGAATTGACGAAGAAACTCCTCGTCAGTGCCGACCACTTCACTGCGACGGCGAAGACGAAGATCGAAGCCAAGGGCGGTACGACGACGCTTATTCCGAAGGCGAAGAAGCCGGTCAAGAATAAGATGGGGTCCAAAAAGAAGGCCCGCGACGCCGCCTTCGCCGAAGCAAAAGCCAAGAAGTAATCAGCAAAAAGTGGATAGTGGTGAGTGGACAGTGTGCAGTGGTTAGTGGTCTTGACTCTTCACTAACCACTGCTCACTATCCACTCACCACTTTTTTCCGTTTGGGGCACCGATGTTTTCTCAGATCCTGACGATATTCAAGATCCCCGAACTGCGGCGGAAGATCTTCATCACCTTGCTCTTTCTGATGGTCTATCGCATCGGCTACTACGTGCCGTTGCCGATGATCGACCAGGAGAAGCTGGCCGCGAAGATGAGCAACCAGGGGTCCGGTGCCTTGGGCCAGGTGCTCGGTTTCGTGTCGCTGTTCTCCGGCGGTGACCTTAGCCAAGGGTGTATTTTCGCCCTTGGCATCATGCCGTACATCTCGGCGTCGATCATCATTCAACTGCTCTCGTCGGGCGTTTTGCCGTCGTTGGAACGACTCCGCAAGGAGGGCGAATCCGGGCGGAAAAAGATCAACGAACTCACGCGGTACCTCACGGTGCCGATTTGCGCGATTCAATCCATGATGTTCGTGAAGACGCTCATGGGCGGAGACGACGCATCCGGTGGGCTGGGTGGGTCCGCCGTTTCGGGGTACGCGGATGATTACAGCAACGCCCTGTTCTTCGGCTTTGCTGCTGTGGCCATCATGACCTCGGGTTGCTTGTTCCTGATGTGGATCGGCGAGCAAATCGACGAATACGGTATCGGCAACGGCATCTCGCTCATCATCATGGCAGGGATCGTGGCCCGCATCCCGCAAGCGACCGGCAGCCTGTTGTTCATCCCCGGTACCGCAACACTGAACCCTTCGCTCCTGACACTCGGTGGAGAATCGGGTGACATCAGCCTGGAACGCTTCCTGGTGTTGATCTTCTTGTTCATCGGCGTGGTCGTAGCCGTCATCGCAATTACGAAAGCGGTTCGCCGCATTCCGACCCAATCAGCTCGGCACATTCGCGGTCGCCGAACCTTCGGTGGTGGTACGAAGCAGTTCCTGCCAATGAAAGTGAACGCCTCGGGCGTGATGCCGGTGATCTTCGCTAGCACTTTGCTGATTCTGCCTGGATTCTTCTTCAACATCATCCATAGCCTGAACCCCGACGCGGCGTGGGCCGGAAACTTGGCGAGCCTGTTTATGGGAAGCCGGGGGTGGCTTTACAACGTGCTGTACATCGTACTGATTTACCTGTTTTGTTACTTCTGGGTGGCGATCACCTTCAACCCGAAAGAAGTCTCGGAGAACCTGAAGGACCACGGCAGTTTCATCCCGGGTTACCGCCCCGGTAAGAGCACCGCCGATTACCTCGAACGGGTGCTGATGCGAATCACCTACGTCGGGGCCGCATTCTTGGCGATCATCGCCATCATCCCAACGATGATCTCTACGGAACTTGGGGTGTCGTACCAAATCGCCGCGTTCTACGGTGGCACCGGTTTGCTCATCGTCGTCAGCGTCGCCCTCGACCTCGTACAAAAAATCAACAGCCATCTTGTGATGCGAAACTACCCCGGCCTGACGGACGAGTAAGCGAACTAGTCGTGACGCGATGCAAATCGGCGGGTTGGGTGCAAACAACGCGTTGCACCCAACCCGCCGATTTTTGTTACAATCAAGTATGTGATTTTCACAATATCCGTGATGGAGGGCGGGCATGGCAACTTCAACCCACCTAATGTGCCGCCAAGTTTTGCGGTTCTATCTCGTTGCCATCCCCGTAGTGCTGTTGCTTTACACGACGAGCTACGCCATTTTCTATCATCGCGGTGTAGCTGAGGCGGAAAAATATGGGTACGACTTCTTCTTCTACGCCCCGTTCGCGGATGTGATGCAGGATCGGGACGAAACAAATCAGCACGTCTATCTCGGGCCGATTTATGATCCCATCAACCACTTGCATTATCGCTGGTTCGGTGGACGAGCCGCTTGTAAGTGCCTTCTGCGCGGGTTGAGTCGGTAAAGGTCAATATGTTGTTGCAACTCGCTGAGTTCGTTCCGTGGAGGGCGCGTTTTGGAAATCGAAACACAAGTCCTCATCCACCGAGACGCTGCATTGAGTTACCGGACTTGGGTAGCCCGCAACAGCCTGCCGCCTACGGGAAATGTTGGCATCGCTGCAATTCATGAAGAGACTATGCGGGACGAATTGGTCCGGACGAATGGCTTTCCAGTTGGATTTGCAAGAAGTGAGTCACCGCCAGTTCTCTCGTACATCTGGCGCGTGTCATCCCACGTTTGGATACGGTATGTTGTGAGGGATCAACCAACGGGGTTGTTTCGCAAATGTGTCGAACGTCGTGTTATCATCATCGAATTCTCGAGCTTGCCGCTTGTTTGAACTCTGCCAGTTTTTCATTGCTTAGGCAATCATCCGCATCGAAGTCGATCGGCAACGCCTTCGTCATCTCCTGTCGAACGCCCTCGGGCAACTCAGCTAACATACGGTCATTTTGGACTTTCTCGGCCTCGGGCGGGACGTAGTAACCAAGCGACTGACCGTCCGGTGTCACAAACGGAATCAGCCCGTGGCCGCCTGTGGTTTCAATCAACTCCTGAATCAACGCGAACAATAGCGACTCTTTCGCCACGGCTGAAAGCGATTGCAGTTGAATCACAGGCGATGTCTCGAGCAGATTGTTCATAAGCCATGTTCCTTGGAGTTGCTTTCATAATACCAGCAACACTGGGCATGTGAACCGGCAAATCTTCTCGGCTCAGATCGTTGGCCGACCCAGCCTCAATTGATAGGTCGGCCAACGAAGGGGGCGTTCATAAATGTTATGCGAGGTTCGACCCGGTTAGAAGGCGGCGACGCAGGCCGAGCGCAGCCGTGAACCCGCCCAACATCAGGGTGATGAGACTGGCGGGTTCGGGAACGGCCGTCACCGGGGCGTTGCTGTTATCCGGTGCGAAGTCGGCGATGGGCTGGGAGCCACCGCCAGTTTGCCGTGGCCACAGGTTCCAAGTGTATTGGGCTGGGGTTAACCCGCGTGAGGTAATCAACGCCACGGGAACGATCGCGGTGATCGTATCGCCACTAATTGTGACCGACCCCGGTGCCAGCAAGGTTGTCGTCGGTGCAAACGGCGTGAGTAAGTCGGTGAACTGACCCGTGCCGTCAGGCCGAACCAGTACCACCGAATCGAACAGCACGCCACTCAGTCCGAGCGAAGTAAAGAACCGTGCCGTGC